>CAMCBY010000104.1 GCA_945873015.1 Klebsiella pneumoniae | reverse complement strand
CTGAAACCCCAGCGCGCCCATGCCACGACGGCCTGCCATCTCAATGGTCTCAACTTGCGAACACGCGACCCACAGCGGCGGATGGGGCTTCTGCAAAGGTTTAGGCAAAACATTGCGCAATGGGAATTTGAAATAGGGCCCATCGTAAGCGCAGCCGCCGTCGGCAAACATGGGCATGAGCGCGCGCACCGCGTCTTCCCACACCGCGCGTTTGGATTCCATGGTGCGCTCGAAGGGTTCAAGTTCGGTAAAACTCGCGCTTTCACCAATCCCGAGCTCGACGCGTCCATCGCTTACCAGATCAAGCGCGGCAACACGTTCCGCGACGCGCGCCGGATGATTGGTGGTCAGTTGTACGATGCCGTGGGCAAGTCGAATGTTGCGGGTACGCTGACTTGCAGCAGCGAGAAACACTTCCGGTGCCGGTGAGTGAGAATACTCCTCAAGAAAATGATGCTCCACCTGCCAGGCGTAGTCGTAACCGAGTTGGTCGGCGAGTTCGACCTGGCCCAGCGCGTCCTTGTACAAGCGGTGTTCGCTGTCCGGCGCCCACGGCCTTGGCAATTGCAGTTCGTAAAATATTCCGAATTTCATCGCCACGTGCTCCGTTCAGATTTTAGGAATGGAGCCAAGCGTAGCCTATGGCCTGGTATGCCGCTTGGGCCATGAAATTTAATCCCGTCGCCCACCCCAGCGGCCCCAGTGCATGACCGTGTCCACTGCGGCGCGGCTGGTTGGGCCGAAGCGCCCATAGGGATAACCGAGTGGAATTAAACCGGCCACTTCTTTATCGGCCGGAATACCGAGTCGTGTTTTCAGCGCATCTTCGAAGAAATAGTGCAAGGTCGTCAGAGTGGCGCCGATGCCATACGCACGGCAGGCCAGTAGGATGTTCTGCACGGCAGGGTAGATCGACGCGTGCAGGGTGGCCGTGATCGAGCGTGGATTACCGAGTTGGGCATAGGTTGGGAAATCGGTGCCGGTGCAGGCCAGCAGAATAACCGGTGCTTGGTCCATATGTTCTGCCAGGTGGATTGCGGAGTCGAACATTCGCCGGCGCTCGGGCGGAATACTCGCCATCGATGGAATCGTGCCCTCACGCTCCAGCCGCTGATAATTCTCAAGATAGTGGTCGCGAATGAAACGTTTGTCGTCGACCCCATCAACCAGAACAAACCCCCAGTTCTGAAAATTGCTGCCGCTAGGCGCATGAATGCCCGCTTTGATGATTTGTTTCAACACCGCATCGGGGATCGGGTCAGGTTTGAGACGACGCATCGAGCGCGTGGAAAAAATGGCTTCGAATAATCCCAGATCAGACATGGCGCTTGCTCCTGATTTCGCGCATTGCAGGCCTTTTCGTCAGCCTGCCTGCACTGCGCCGATTGAATCCGTACGGGGGCAGATGAACATTTGCGCCGCAGCAGGTGCAATGTTGGAACTGAATACGCTTTCGTTTGCGATTCACAACCCCCAAACCCAGCGCCATGAAAACATGGCCAGATGCTCCGCTTAAAGCGAACGTTCAAACGTATGAACGCGAAGCGCAACTCTCATCGTCAGCAGCGAGTTTTTCCGCTCCTGCGTCAGTCCACTACGGTACAGACCGCCCCACACGCGCTGCGTAACGTCGTTCGGGCCATACACACTAATGCTTATCGGAGCTTGCAATGGCGAGAAATAAAAGTCGCACCAACACGGGCAATGGGGTCAGATCATCGTTTTCGCCCGACGAGGCGAAAAAGTTAATCTGCCTCCGTTTCTTTGGTAAGTATCAATGCCGGTCAAACGGCGCGCGTGGGACGTCAGACCGGTACTGCTGAACCCCATCGTCAATCTCTTTACGCGGCCGCTCGTACCACATGCCGGGGGTCGATGGGCTGCCATCGAAGGTAGTGACGCGCACCGACAAGGGGCCTTGTTCGCCGCTTTCATTCGATTCGAGAAAACGCATCTGCTCGTCACCGCGCGCATCGGCGAGCAGTGTCGCTGCCATACAGTCGGCATCGCGGGTGTTGGAGCAGGCGTGTGTGCCGCTGGTGGCAGTCAGCGTGAGCAGAGCAAATACGAAGGTGAACTTGTTCATGTTCGTCATCCTGTGGAGAGCGGGAACGCACTAAGGGTATGGCGAAAGCGTAGCGAATTCTATGGCGGCTGTCGCCGGCATTTCGGCGGCGCCCGGACCAGAAATAGGGGACAGACCACGGTTTCGTAGAAACCGTGGTCTGTCCCCTATTTCCCGCGGCTGCGGCCAGCAAAGCGACCTGGCTAGCCACTTCGTTCGGTTTGCCGACTACCGCTCAGTCAAGGTGGACTCAGTGAACTGTGCAACGCAGAAGTCGAGGAAGCTCTTCAACTTGGGCGTGACACGTCGGTCTCGGGCATAGAGCACACTGATCGGCGGCCCAACCGGGCGGTAGGCAGGCAACACTTCCTGCAAGAGCCCGTCTCGCAGCGACTGCCGTACCAGTTCGAGCGGTTGCAGAATGACGCCCAGCCCAGCCAATGCGGCGGTCAGCAACGGCTCGCTCTGGTTCACCATGAATCTGCTGCGGATGGGAATGGCTATGTCGTTGCCATTCGCGCTGCGGAATGTCCACCGGGTTCTGAGCGACGAATGGGCAAATCCCAAACACTCATGCCTGGCCAATGCGGGAGGTTCGTCGATCGGACCGCGACGCGCCAGATAAGTGGGAGCGGCACACAGAACGAGGGGGTAGCTTCCAAGCTGCCGCCCGATGAGGTTGCTGTCCGCCAGCTCTCCTACCCGGAAGACGATGTCATACCCGTCGTTCACCACGTCGACGAGGTCGTTGGTCAGTTTGAGGTCGACCGTGATGTCCGGGTTTTTCAGCATGAAATCGACTAATTTCGGGGTCAACGTTCGGGTACCGAAGCTGACAGGCGCGTTCACGCGCAGTCGACCGACGGGGCGGCCGCGCACTGTCTCCGCCAGCCTCTCGGTGTCTTCGAGTTCTTCGAGGATCACGCGCGCACGCTCCAGGAATGCATCGCCGAAGTCCGTCAGACTTTGCCTGCGGGTGTTCCGGTTGAGCAACTTGACGCCCAGGTGGTGCTCAAGGCTCTGAACATGTTTCCCCACGAGCTGAGGCGACAGATCCAGCGCATCCGCTGCCGCCGCGAAGGACCCGGTTTCCGCAGCCTTGACGAAGGTGCGCATGGGCGTGATCAGGTCCATTGGAAATATTTTGTTTTTAATGAGCAGCCAATATAGCGCTGTTTTTGCCGTAGTCGGTCTATGAGCATGACCGTCCTCTCTCAAACGAACACATCTGTATGACTACCATCGCCATCGTTTATCACAGCAACGGAGGCCACACGCGTCTCCAGGCCGAGGCCGTCGCCCGCGGCGCCACCCTGGCCGGTGCCGGCAGCGTGGTGCTGATGACCGCGCATGACGCCGCTCAGCGTCTGGAGGAACTGGACGCAGCCGACGCAATCATCTTTGGCTGCCCGACCTACATGGGCAACATCTCGGCAGGCATGAAGGTTTTTATGGAGGCCGCCGTCGGCCGCTGGTTCACACAGGCCTGGAAAGACAAGATTGCGGGCGCGTTCACCAACTCCACCAATTTCTCCGGCGACAAGCTCAACACGTTGACCGGTCTGATGGTCAATGCCATGCAGCAGGGCATGATCTATGTCGGACTGGGCATGCTTCCCGCCACCAACGAGCCGGACGCCATGAGCCATCTCGAAGGCCCGAGTTCGGCGGCGCTGAACCGCATCGACGCCGCGTTGGGCCCGATGGCCACCAGCTTTGCTGTGGCGGCAGGGGATGCACCGCCAATCGGCGACATCCTGACCGCGCAGGCTTATGGCCAGCGCGTCACAGCAATCACCGCGCAGTTCATCCGGGGCCGAGCATGAGTGCATCGAATGGGAAATAGGGGACAGACCACGGTTTCGTAGAAACCGTGGTCTGTCCCCTATTTCCCCCTATTTCCCTTGTCCCCTATTTCCCTGCTTGGGTTTGATTCGCGCGAGCGTTGCGACGGCGCAGAGTGATTGACGGCCCGCCGTGTCCGGACAGATGCTATCCACACGAATTAGGCAAGGCACCGCGCGATGAATCATCTCTACAGAGTATTGATCCTGAACTCCATGCCGGGTGAGACCGAGAAAGTCGCGGCGATTGCCGCCCGCCATTTCCACGAGCCTGCCGTGCTGTTCTGGGAGATCGGCAATAAGACCACCAAACCTGAGGTGCTTGCCGCCATTGAGGCGTGCGACTACAACCTGCTCATTTCCTACGTGAACGGCATCATTCTCAAACCGCAGCATCTCGCGAAGGCTGTTTTCGGCGCCATCAACATCCATCCCGCGCCGCCCGAGCACGGCGGCTGCTGGGGCCTGTGGTGTGAGCCGGTGGTGAATCGCAGCCGCCGCACGCATCACGGCGTCACGGTGCACGAAATCGACGAGATCATCGACCATGGTCCCATCTACCGCGCCGAGCGATGGCCGGTGCCGGACACCGCCAGCATCGCCGAGGTGGCTGCATCCAGCGCAGCCAAGAGTCTCGATATGCTTGAATGGGTCTGTGCACAAATCGCCGCCAGCGAGCGCGGTACACGCTGCTTCGCGCCGACCGATGAGCGCTGGGATCCGCACAACCGCCACACCCCGGTTGCCGAGATCCGGCAATGGTTCGCAGCGCTCGATGCGGCTCATCCCGCACACGGCGAGCGCGTGTTCCTGAATCATCCGCGCGCGATCATCAACCCGCCTTACTTCGACGACCTCTGAGCGCGCCGCGCGCGTCAAACGCGCATCGTTTTGTGATGCTCCTCGAAGCCGGAACGTGGGGTCTCGCCCACACCCCTGTTCCCATCGCTCGATTCCTGTGATCTGTCGGTCAGCTCTCGTTTGTCGCCAGCGTCCAAAAATCCTTCGAATAGGCCTGCAGCTTGCGGGTAAGTTCCGCCTTCTGCTTCGGGCCGGCGCTGTTGATCAATTGGGCAATCAAGGCCGCATTGCTGCGGCGGAAACTGACGACGCGCGCGCGTCTGTCTGCTTCGGCAGGCAAGCGTAATTGCGCAAAATAATTGCGCAGCCAATCAGCGGCCACGGTGACGGGTGGTCGCTCGTCGTGGATACGGCGCAGCACCATCAGTAAATCGTGCTGGCGCCGCTCGCGCTCATCCATCCACCACTCGCGTCCGCTCGTCAGCTCGGCGAGCGAATTGCGCATGATTGCCAGTTGCGCGTCGTTCAGCGACCCGAACCAGGTCTGCGCGTATTCGGCATAGCTCTCCGCGCGCTCGTCGAGATCTTTGCGACGGGCGATGCGTGCCAGTTCGATGCGCGCCTTGGCGCCGTCACGCGCAAGCTTGGCGCCGAAGTAGTCGATTTGCGACGAGCGCAGCGTCAGCGCCAGCCGCGCGAGAGCCGGAGCGGCCTGCTCGCCGAGGTTGGCCAGGTTCTGCTGAATTTCCTCATGCACCGATAACACTTCGTCGGAGGTGACCTGGCTGTAGAACTTATGCCGAGTGTCGTCGAGGAGTTTCGCGTATTGCTTGAGCTGGGTTGCGCGATGCCAGATCAGAAGTTCGCGAACGCGCTCGCGCGCGAGCGTCTTCTGTTCGTCCTTGAGATCGAAATAGTCGTCAATCGAGGAGACCAGCAGCATGTCGGCGTTGTTATAGCCGAGCTGGATCGACGAGCAGGCGGTGAGCAGTACCACCATGCTTAAGGCGAGCACCCGGAATGTAAGTCGGCTTGGCGAATAGCAGCGCCGGACCAACGACTGCCAGTGGCAGGCCTTTGTCCGCTGCACGCTTTGCTGCGTCCTCGTATCGCTCATCACTATCCATCAACGTTGTCGGTGCGGCTGCCGATCGGAGCAAGCGCAGCGAATCAGCCTGCGTCG
This sequence comes from Klebsiella pneumoniae, assembly GCA_945873015.1. Classification (GTDB taxonomy): domain Bacteria; phylum Pseudomonadota; class Gammaproteobacteria; genus JADJYF01. The sequence continues at coordinate 4,643 of CAMCBY010000104.1, read as the reverse complement.
AAGGTACCCCAGGTCACGTTAGCCGGCCAGACACTTGAGTTGATCCTGCCGGTCTGACTCCTCGCTGTACGCCCGCCGACCAGGAAAGTGAGAAACACCTGACGATCCGCGCTGCCGCAGCGGCAGCAAAGCGCGATGCAATTCACAGAGTGCAGCGCTTGGGCCTTCGATACTTTCGGACACCACCGCGCAGCCGCAGCGGCCCCACCAGGAGAGTGAATATGAGTACCGAGAATCTGAACAGCTTCCGTCTCGCACTTGCCAACGACAAATCGCTGCAGGCGGGTCTGCGCGCCGCCAGCGGCGTGGGCGACGGCAACGCAGTGCCGGTGGAGGCCTTCCTCAGTTTCGCTTCGGCCACGGGTTACAACATCACCGCCGCAGACCTCGAGTCAATGGAGGAGGAACTGAGCGACGAGGCACTCGAGCGTGTGGCCGGCGGTGTTGGCGGCCTCAGCGGGCAAAACGTGCCGGCGGCACGCGGCCGCAGTGACTGGATTATCATCGAGTCGATGAGCAGCCCTCTCTTTCGCGGCCGTTGACGGTGAGCGCCACGTGGGCCGCGAGGCAAGGGGGCACAGCAATTGAGAATGAAGCCTGCCGTCGCCACGAATCCAGCCGGCAACTTCGATAACTCTGACCCCATGATTCCCCGACAGACGGCTGCCGACGCCGCGAGTCAGAAAGTGCTCAGGCCGCTCGTTTCCATAAAACGATAAAGCCAGCGGCGCTGCGCGCTGTCGTCCTGGTAACTGGCGTAGTCGGTGGTGTAGTGGCGCCCGGCCCGTCCTTGCCAGATTTCGTCGACATAGGCCCGCGCTGTGGCGAACACTGTTTCGCGCTTATCGCCGCGGGCGGCCACGTTTAATTCGAGGTTCAGATCTGCGAGGTTGCGCCGCGTGTAGTTGGCGGAACCGAGGCTTAGCCACGCGCTGCCGTCCGCGCGGCGAATGAGCAGCAGTTTGCTGTGGCACTGTTCGCCGTGAGTGTCGGCGAAACGCAGAGGCACGCCGGCGGCCACCAGTTCGGCCGCCACCGGGCGATTGGGAATGCCGTTTTTCTGATGGCCGAAAGCATCCTTGTTGGAGTCCAGCACCACGCGCATGTTGACTCCGCGCGATTGCGCGGCGAGCAAGGCGTGGATGATGTCGCGGTCCGACAGATAGAACATCACGAGGTCCAGGCCATCACCGCGCGTGGCGCTGTCGATCGCAGCCAGCACCAACCGTTTGATGCCCGCTTCGCTCGCGACCTGCAGTTCGACGCCCGCCGCACTGGCTGCGGTGGGCTCGGCACGAAACCGCACGTCACCGCCGTGAGATAAGCGCAGCACTGCACGCTCTGCGTCCAGCAGGTCGGTCACAGCCTGGCCGCCGAACTCAAGCGCGACGTTCTGATGGGCGCTGCTGCCGTCGTGCGGATTCGCGGAAGTGACCAGGCCCCGCAGACCCGCGGGGCTGTCGGCGATGACCACCTTGCGATGGTTGGCTTTGAAATTGGCGAGCGCGAGGTAACTGCGCAGGCTCACCTTGCCCGCACCAAAGGGGTTGGGCAGCCTGCCGCCCGGGTCGTTGCCCCACACCTGAATCAACAGGCGCCAGACTGAGGAGTACAGCGGATTGCTGTCCCGCAGCTGAGTCAGGCGCGTGATGGTCACCTCAACACCCGCTTCGCGCAGCCGCGCGAGTTGTGGTGAACTCAAACCGCCGTAGACCGTGTTGATCGGATCGGTGATGAGGTGGATCTCGATATCCGGCCTCGCTGTGCGGCGCGCCACCAGGCGCTCGGTCAGTTCGCGGCACAAAGCGCGGGTCCGCTCCGGCGACGCACCCTGAAAGTCGTTGAACAGAAACATATCGACCAGCACGAAACGCTGCGCGCCATCGATCAATGCGAACGCCGCGTCGAAGATTTGTTGTTCGACGTGACGCTGGCCGGCCTCGTCGATGAAGGTGAGATCACGCAGGAAGCGCACATCCTCGCCGCCCTGCCACTCGCCAGTAAAGGAGAGCCCTGCGGGCAGCGGCTTGAAGGTATTGAACAGGCCGACGGCCAACAGCAGAAGCACGGCGGCACCCGCCATGCGGCGTGCGCTAGGTAACCAGGCTCTGCTCGTACGCGAAGATCTCATGTGTGTTGCCCTCGACGCTGCGCGTGGCATGCTACTTGAATTTCGCGGGCCAGGGTCGTGCGCACAGCAGGCCGCTAGATGCGCCGCGCGGAACTCATGGGGTCAGAGTTATTGAAATTTCCGGCAAGACTAAGAGCAGTGGCAGATTTGATTTTCTATAACTCTGCCCCCCTGATTTACCCGTGCTCCTATAATCGCCGCCATTAGCATCATTCATACATCGCGTAGGAGCCGGCCATGGAATTTGGTGTCAGCATCCCCAACAATCAGGGTATCGCCTCGGTACGAGACCTCGTGGCCGTGGCAGTCGATGCCGAGCGCCTGGGCTATGGCTCGGTGTGGGTGAGTGAGCATCTCTATCACGCGAGCTACGTCGCCGCGCGCCTCGGGGATAGACCCTACCATGAGGCGCTGACGGTACTGACCGCCGCCGCCACCGTCACTGAACGCGTGCGCCTCGGGACCTCGGTGCTGGTGCTGCCCTGGCATCATCCGGCGCGGCTCGCCAAGCAGATTGCGAGTCTCGACCAACTCTCCGATGGACGCGTGGTGCTGGGCGTAGGCGTGGCCCAGACGCCCGATGAGTTCGCCAATCTCGGCGTGCCCTATGCAACGCGCGGCGCGGTGACCGACGAAGCTATCGACGCTCTTCGTGCATTGTGGGAGCAGGATGTGCCGGCCTATCACGGCGAGCATTTCCAGTTCAGTGGTCTGCGTTTCTCACCCAAGCCGCGTCAGGCGCGCCTGCCTATCCTCATTGGCGGCAACTCCCCGCGCGCCTTGCGCCGCGTGCGCGAGAAAGGCGACGGTTGGCATGCCATGACGCTGTCGGTTAACGATGTGCGCGCCGCCATCGCCGGCGCCGCAGGCAAGCCGTGTTCAATCCGCATCGTGCTGGAGTTCACCGATAGCGCCGTGACGCGCGCCATCGACGAGCGCCGCACGCTGAAGGGCACGCCCGCGGATGTGATTGAACAGATTCGTGGCTACGCCGACGCGGGTGTCAGCGAACTGGTGATCGATGCCAACATGTCGGACGTCGAGGCAACACGCGCCTGCTATCGGCGTTTTTGCGAAGAGGTGATAACGAAGCTGTGACCCAAGGGGCCGCGCAGGGCTCTGTGGTCCCGGGGTTCAGACGCTCAGATTTTGCCAGGCCGCAGCCGGCTGCGCATAATCGCTTTCCCGATTACCCTAAGCCTTGGACCGTTCGGAGCCACGACCATGCCAGAACAAACTCAGGTCACACCGGGCATTGCTTCCGTGCAGAAGCGTGCCGAGGCCATCGAGGCCGCGCTCGAAGAACGCGGGCTGAAAGCCGGCGAGCATATCGAGGAAGTCGAGCATCTCGTCGAAGAAAAGTGGATTCCCGAGAACGGCGCTCGTGTGGTCGCAAAGGCCTGGACCGATGCGGCCTTCAAGCAACGCCTGCTCGCCAACGGCCGCGACGCGGTCGCCGAACTCGGCCTCACCATGCCACCGCATCACCGGCATCTGGTCGTGCTGGAAAACGAGCCGACGGTGCAAAACGTGATCTGCTGTACTTTGTGTTCCTGCACCGCTTTTACGATCATCGGATTGCCGCCGGACTGGTACAAAGATCTCGAGTACCGCTCGCGCGTCGTGCGCGAGTCGCGCACCGTGCTCAAGGAAATGGGCCTCGACCTGCCGCCCGAAGTCGAGATTCGGGTATGGGATACAACGGCTGACACGCGCTATATGGTGCTGCCGGTGCGGCCGCCCCACACCGCCGGCTGGACCGAAGAACAACTGGCGAAGATTGTCTCGAAGGACGCGATGATCGGTGTCGCCCGGCTCCAGGGGACCTGAACCATGGATGGCATGCATGATCTGGGCGGCAAACAGGGTTTCGGGCGCGTGCGTTATGCGCTGAATGCCCAGGTGTTTCACGAACCCTGGGAGAAGCGCATCAATGCGCTGTACGGGCTGGCGGTGAAGCTCGGCATCTTCAACATGGACGAATACCGCCATGCCATCGAACGCATGGAACCCCGGCATTACCTTTCCGCCGGCTACTACGAGCGCACCCTCACCAGCCTGGCGACGCTCTGCGTCGAAAAGGGCATCGTCACGCAGGCGGAACTGGAGCAGCGCGCGCAGGGGGCCTTCCCGTTGTCTGCGCCCAGCGCGCCGGGGCGTTCCAACGTTGCGACGCGCGAACGCTTCAAGCCTGGCGACCGGGTCCGCGTTCGCAACGACTACGTCCCCGGCCACATGCGCATGCCGGGTTACATCCGCGGCAAGACCGGCGTCGTGATAAGCGAATCTCCCGTCTATCCTTTCCCCGACGCGCACGCCCACGGCATCAAGGCTGAGGATGAACCGACTTACGACGTGCGTTTTCGCAGCGAAGATCTCTGGCCCAATTCCGCCGACCCCGCGCTCGTGCATGTGGGTGTCTTCCAGAGCTACCTGGAGCGGGTGGCCGAGCCGGACTGACGCGGGAAATAGGGGACAGACCACGGTTTCGTAGAAACCGTGGTCTGTCCCC
>CAMCBY010000103.1 GCA_945873015.1 Klebsiella pneumoniae | reverse complement strand
CAGTCGGCGTTGCTGGTTTCGCATGACAACATCAAGAGCTACGTGGCAGATCTGCGCCGCGCGTTGAAGCTGCCGTATCCGGAATACGAAGCCATCGGCACCCGCGACGGCGACAAAATCATCCAGCTCACGACCAGCGTGCTGCAGATCGAGAACGAGTATTACAGCTATATCCGTCCTAAACGCACCACCCTGCCGGGGGAGCGGCCGAGCGAAGCACTGGAGAAACGCGGCGTCGAATACGTCGAAGTGCGGGCGCTCGATGTGAACTGTATGGAGCCGACCGGCGTGTCGATCGAGCAGCTCTATTTCAGCGAAGTATTGGTGCTGTTCTGTCTGCTTGAGAGCAGCGCCAGTCTGACCGCCGAAGAACTGCATGAAATCGAATACAACGAACTGACCGTCGCCCTGCGCGGGCGCACGCCGGGGCTGGAACTGGTGCGTAACGGCGGGCGCGTATTGCTCAAGGACTGGAGCCTCGAGATCTGCGCACGTATGCAGCCGCTCGCAGCCCACCTTGATGCCCACATGGGCGGTACCGTGTATCAGGATGCACTGGCGCGTCAGGTGGAAGCGCTGAACCATCCCGATTTGCTGCCGTCGGCCCGAGTGCTGGCGGCCTTGCGTGAATCCCAGAGTGAATTCCACAGCTATACCCGTGAACTGTCGCTCAAGCACCGTGCCGACTTCCGCGCGCGGCCGCCGAACGCTGAGCTGACCCGCGAGTTCGAGTCGCTCGCCACCGCCTCCCACGCCGAGCAGTCGCGGCTCGAGGCCGACAGCGCGCAACCATTTGAACAATTCATGACGCAGTATCTCGAACGCTGAGCGCACGTGCGGGAACCTCGACGCGCCGCGCCCCTCTCACCGTAAGACCATGCGCGGAGCGATGACATGAAACGTCGAAGTGTGCTCAAGTTCGGTGCTGGCGGACTCCTGACGACCCTGTTTGGCAATCGCCAATTGCGTGCCGCCGATGCCGTCGATGCTGCGGCCGTGACCGAGCTGCGCACAGCCTGGGCGTCACTGCGTGCACCCGGCACACCCATCGTCGAAGCCAAACCCGTCATCACCCGCGACACCGCCGACTGGCGCGCGCTGTTGCCGGCCGACGCCTATGGTGTGTTATTCGAAGAAAATACCGAAAGACCGTTCAGCAGCGACCTTAACGAGGAGAAACGCGCCGGGTTGTTCGTGTGTCGCGCCTGCGAATTGCCACTGTTCAGTTCCGCCATGAAATTCGACAGTGGCACCGGTTGGCCAAGTTATTTCACCAGCATCGAAGGCCATCTTCGCACCAAGCAGGACTTCAAACTGATCTGGCCACGCACCGAATACCACTGCGCCAAATGCGGGGGACATCAGGGTCATGTGTTCGACGACGGCCCCGCACCGACTGGTCAACGCTGGTGTAATAACGGTGTCGCGCTACGCTTCATACCGGCTGCCGGCTGAAGCGGAACGGTCAGAAAGATTCCAGCGAAAATAACACCAGGTTGGCATCGCGCTTGATGTAGATGCCGCCGCCGGCGTTGCGGAAATGCGCACCGAGACGGCGGCGGTACCAGACCGTGCTGCGCATGTGCGCATTGTCGTCGGTCAACTCCTGGTCGCAGTTGTTATCCCAGTCCTCACGGGTCAGCACGCCAAACAGCATGGCGCCGTGGCTGAGCGCCGCGAGCTTGGCGATCGCGCGACTGGCAGCCTTGTCGTCGAGATATTGCAAAACATCGTGGCAGATGACGAGATCGTAGCTGTGCTTCACTTCCAGATCTTCGATACTCACACACTGCCAGCCGAAACGCTCGCAGACGTACTCACTGACGTCGCAGGCATCGATTTTGACGCCGGGAAAGGCGCGCCGCAGTCCACGATGCAATAGACCGGCACCACAGCCAATGTCGAGCACGCGCCCGACCGGGCAGTCCAACAGCTTGAGATAAGCGCCGGTGAAAGCGGCCAACTGATCGAAGTACGACGGTTCGGCGATGCGGGTGCGACGGTTGAAATAAAAGCGCTCGAAATAGGCTTTGTCGAAAGCGTTGGCTTTCACGATGGGTACTCCGGCCGCACGGCGGCGAGGGGGTCAAGAATCGGGGCCGTACGCCGCTAAGCGTGACACAGACGGTCAGGTTCCTGGGCCGTCGTCACATCACACAAGACAGCTTCCGACCCAATCCGCCGCAGCCCGGCGTACGGAGAGATTGATGACTATACCGAGAATTTCGAGCCTTCTGGTGATGCTGGCGCTCGGCCAGGACGCGCTAGCCGCGCAAATGGGTCAGATAAGCAGCGCCTCGGTACGCGGCGAGCCCCTCGTCGCACGTGTGACTTTGTATGGCATGTCATCGCCAGGCGATGCCGAGATGCGCGCGGAACTGCTGCCGGCTTTCGGTGTGGCAAGCGACCAGTTTGAGCTGCTCGATATGCGCAGCCATATCGAGACCGATGTGAGTGGCGTGCAGACCATCGTGATTACCAGTGCACGGCCTTTCGATGCGGCGCGTCTCGCACTGCGTGTGCGCTTGCGTGAAGGGACGCGCGCGGTCGTGCGCCATTTCGAATTAAACGTACCGCCCGCGCCCGCGCCGCGCGTCAGCCAGGCTGCACCTGCGAGTCGGCCTCTGCCGGCGCGCCGGCCAGCACCGGCCGTCACGCGCAAGCTTGCGCGCACACCGACCGCTTCGAGCGCCGACGCGGCCGGGAATTACGGGCCGGTACGCGCCGGTCAATCGCTGTGGGGCATCCTTAAGGAGACTGGTCTTGCCGGGCGCAACAGCGCCGCCTTGATGCGCGATATCGTCGCCGCCAATCCCCATGCTTTTGTTGACGCAGACCCGACCCGCTTGCGCGTTGGTGTGACACTACAACTGCCGGGCGCGCCGCGTGTGGCCGCGAGCGCGGCCGACTCGACCAACATCAGCGCGCTCAGCCCCCCTCAGCAACAGCAAGTTGATGCCGAGACCGCAGCCCGCATTGAACGGCTGGCAGTCAGGTTTGCGCAGATTCGTGCGCGCTACGCCGAGCAACAGCAGCGCATGGCGCAACGGCCAAGCGCACCGTCGGGCGCTGACGGCGCAGCGGAAAACGCGGCGGTGACCATCGTTGCGGCTCCTGCCGCGACAGAGCCGATGCCCGCGACCGAGGCGGCCAACAAAAAAACAGATTTAACGCCGCAGTCAGCCAGCGCAGACAAGCTCGAGCCGGTGACAGCCCCGCGCGAGGCCCAAGTCAAACCACAACCGGCTCACAGCGCTACGCCACTCGATGGGCTGGCGCGTTACGTCGACGGCACAATGCTGGTGGGTGTCGGCGCCGCGCTGCTGGTCATTGCTCTCACGCTCGGCGTGATGCGTTTCGGGCGCCGCCTGCGCCTGCGCTCGGCTGACGCCGGTGCGCGCAGTGCCGACCGCGAAATGGTCGCTGAAATCGCCCGCAAGACCGAACAACGCGTGCAACTTGAAGGCGAGGTCAAGCGCATGATCGCCGGCCGTCGCGACACCGCTCATGAGCCCGCACCGAGCGCCCTGCGGCCGGCCGATCTGCTGTCCGGCGTAAGCGCCTCGCTGGAGGACATTGAGAGCCGCATTGCGCACGGTCAGTACAACGAAGCGGAAGCGATGCTCGAGCAGACCATCGTTGCGACCCCGAATAATCATCGCGCCAAGCTGCGTCTTGCTGAAATTTATTATCTCAACGAAAGGCACGAGGAATTCGTCGACCTCGCCGAAGAGATCCATCGTCAACATCGCAGCGATATCGGCGACGAGAATTGGGCGCGCCTTATGCGTATGGGCAAGGTGATAGCGCCCGATCGTCCGCCATTCAGCGGCCCGGTAGCGGTTGAGGTGGGGCATCGCGCGCACTGAGCGCGCGACCTGGCGAGATTTTTAGCGCGGCGTATCCGCGCCGTTCAGCGCGCGGAGTTCGGCGGCGGCTTCGACGTGGCCTTGCGCGGCGGCGAGTGTGTACCAACGCGCGGCCTCGTTCAGATTGTTTTCCACGCCGCGGCCGGCGCGGATCATCTGGCCGAGATTGAACTGCGCATCCGCATAGCCCTGATCAGCGGCGGCGCGATACCAACGGACGGCGAGCGCATCGTCGCGCGGCGCGCCTTCGCCGAGCGCATAAGACACACCGAGACTGTACTGTGCGACGACGCTGCCTTGATCGGCCGCACGCCGATACCACTGCAAGGCTTCGGCGTCGTTCTGCGCGATGCCCTCACCGAAAGCATAGGCTACCGCGAGGTTGTATTGCGCATCGCGATTGCCCTGCGCGGCTGCCTTGCGATACCACTTGACAGCCTTGGCCTTATCCACGCTCACGCCTTCACCGCGATAAGTCATGTAACCGATATGGGATTGGGCTTCGGCATCACCGCGCTCTGCCAAGCGCGTGAAGATGCCGGCCGCGCGCGGGAAATCCTCCGCGTCCAGCGCGGCGCGCGCGTCGGCCAGGGTCGCCGACGCATCGACCTTGCCGGATGTACCTGGAACCGCGATAGCCGGGCCTTGTGCGGGCTGCGCAGGGGCTGGCTGTTCACGCGCCGCGACCTCAGATTGTGCGGCGTCCTGATCTTCTTCGGCGGCAGCGTCCGCCATCATGCCGGCCATGGCACCACGCGTCGCATGGCGTTCGCCTCGCTCAAAGTCGCCCTCGCGCTCACCCGTTGGAGCCGGCGCAGTGACGGTAGTCGGCGCAATCGCTGACGACGGTGACGGTGACGGCCTCGCAGGCGGCGGCTCGGATTTCTGCACCGGCGCAGGGGACGGCTGTGTACGAGTGAGCGCCGGCAGTGGCAGGCCGGCCGCGGCATACACCGCCTTCAACTTCGCCTCGGCCTGCCCGTGGCCGGTCTGGGCGGCGTCGCGCAGCAGCGTAATCGCCATCGCCTCATCGCCCTGCACACCCTCTCCGTTGAGATAATGCAGCGCCAGTTCGTACTTCGCCTGGGTATGCCCCGCACGCGCAGCACGTTCCAACCACTGCACGCCGACCGCGGCATCCGCTGCGACACCCTGGCCAAGCAGATAACGTTGCGCGCTGGCGAAGGCGACCGCGCCCTCTTCGCTGTTCTCTACTGTGTCCGGATCGGATTCTGACGATGACGGCGTAAAAGCAGGGCGGCCTTCTTCTCTCGGTGTCGTAGAGACCGGCCGCGGCATATTCACCACTGCCGCCGGCGGCGCCGCTGCTCTGCCATCCATTTCTATGGCGATACCGGCCGCGCGGGCCAATTCGATCGCGCGCAATTCGTCCAGCGACGCTGGTCCAGGCGTGTCGATGACGGCTTCGGGGTTCGCGGCGGTCGCGGGCACCACGACAGGGCTTGCGGCAACGGCAGGGTGCGAGGCGGTCACAGACGGCTTGGTGGGCACGACCGGCTTAGGTACGGGCATCGCGCGACGGCTGGTGATATCGCGCGCCACCGCGCCCGCTACTGGCGGATTGGCGCTGGCGCTCATGCCCGGCGCGAGTGACTCGGTTTTGACCGGCGGCACCGGCGCTACAGCGGGTTCCGCATGCAGACGGGCGGCTTCTTCGGGTAACGGGCGGTTGGGCGGATTGCTGTTGAGGGGGGCGGGTGCAAGCCCCGAAGCGCGGTACAACTCGGTGAGGTTGCGGGTCGCACCTGCGTGTCCCTGGGCCGCGGCCTGACGGTAATACGTCAGGGCCCAGGCCTCATCAGCCTGCACGCCGTCACCGAGCAGATACATGCTACCGAGATTGAACTGCGCGTCGGCGTCACCGAGTTCGGCAGCGCGTGTGTAGAGTTCGAGCGCCTTGGCAGAGTCGTGGGGAAAGGCTTCGCCGTGCCGATAGAGCGAAGCTAATAAACCCAATGCGCGCGCATCGTCCTTGGCCGCCGCAGCTTGTAGGGCGGGCACCGCCGCAGAATAATCGCCGCGTGCGACCGCATCGCGCCATTGCTCGAAGTCGTCAGCGACGACCGCCGCACTCAACAGCGCCAGAGCGGCGCAGAACATGCGTGCCAGACGCATCAAAATCCTCCGGATACAGTGTGCGATCACCCACACCAAGCGAGCGCATCAATGCTCTCGGGCGGCAGCTGCTTGAGTAAAAGAGGCAGGCATTATAGTGAGCCACCGCAATCGAGGCCATCGCCTGGCGACGCACTTGCCGTCACACCACGGTAAAACGTCCTGCGTAGAGTCCAGATTCGAACAACAACGGAGTTCGAGATCATGGCCAAGAGAAGCACCCCAAGCACCCTGTCGGGTGTTGCCATTGCACCGGTGCGATTGGTACTCACCGATGCGCCGGACGATTGGCGCGCTCTGGTGGAGCAGATTGCAGAACTGGAAGACATCCTGCTCGAATGCGGCGCGGTGCACGATCAGGACGCCGACCACGGCCGCGCCTGCCTGCACAATCTGCTGCTGGACAAACGCCGTCAGTTGCGGCGCATTGACGTCGCGGTGCCTCGCGCGGCGCTCTAGCGGTATTTGCTCGCGACTTGCGGGCGTTTCGGGCGCACGCCAAGCACCACGATATTCTTACCGGCCGCGGATATATGGTTCTGGTCCTCCATGTCCTTGAGGACCTTACCGACCATCTCGCGCGAACACCCCACCAGGCGCGACAATTCCTGTCGAGTCACGCGGACCTGCATGCCGTTGGGATGGGTCATGGCGTCGGGCTGTTCGCACAAATCGAGCAGCGTGCGGGCAACCCGGCCGTAGACATCCATGAATGCCAGATCACCGAGCTTGCGATTGGTATTGCGCAGGCGACGGGCGAGTTGTGAAGTCATGGCGATAATCAGATCGGGATAGATCTCGGTCAACGCCTTCAGTTTTTTGTAGCCAATCTGGGCGATTTCACATTCGCCGCGAGCGCGGACCAGTGCGGTGCGATTGGCGTCTTCGTTGAATAAACCGATCTCACCGAAGAATTCGCCGGGGTTGAGATAGGCGAGCACTATCTCGTGACCCTTGTCATCCTCCAGCAGCACCGTGACTGAACCGCGGATGATGAAATACAGCTCACCGGCCGGATCGCCCTGGCGAATGATGGCGGCCTTCGTCGAAAACACTCGACGGTGGCAGTGGGCCAGCAGCTTGTCGACCGATTGAGCAACGCTGGTGCTTAGCAAAGACATGCTCGCGTACTCCTCATAACGCCTTGATTCATTGGTCGCGCTAACCATATCAGCCGCGCACCTTGCCCGTCTGCCGATGCGGGTTTGTCATTCCGTCGTCCAACGGCCACTGTCAAACGAATAATGCAGTCGGCGCTGCGCCGCAGTGGCGGCCCATTCACCGTTTTGTTGCTCGTAGATCTGAAACAACCGTATCAATTTGCCGTCAGCGACCGCCACCTCATCGTCGCCGCGATAGCCGAGTGCCTGTTGTGTATCGAGATCGGCCAGTTTTAATGGCTGCAGCAGGTCATCCTTCCATGAATAAACCTTGATGACAGTGGCATGGGCGGTGGCTTCGGTATAGGTCACCACGACCTCAAAGGCACCGTCGCGATTCAAATCGGCCACAAAACTTTTTGATAGCGTGCCGCTGTAGGGGGCGCTGAGGCGCGACAGCAGCAATTGATCGTTGCGCACCGTTACCTGGTATTCGGCGCCGGACAGCGTCGATTCCGGATCGGGTGCGACAGTTACGGTGTAGGCGCCGAACACCGTCTGGTTGAGCGCCGCATCGGCGGCTTGCGTGGGACCTGCCAGCGCAACCAGTGCGGCGACCAGGACAGTTGAACGCAGCATGGTTGAGGCCGCCCCAAAAAGTGAAGGATGTCGATGCGGCTATTCTTACGTCTGCGCACGCAGTTCGCTAGCGGTCATACGCCCCTGCGTTGACGCCATCCGCCGCTACCAGCCAAGGGAAAATACTTGACTTTCCAAGGAGCGCCGCTATATTTCTGGCACTACTCGCAGGAGAGTGCTAATAGCACCTCTCGAAAATTAGTAAAATCAAACAGTTAAATGCCTGAGGAGAATAATACATATGAAGATTCGGCCCTTACACGATCGAGTCATCGTCAAGCGCACGGAAGAAGAGAAGACTTCTGCCGGCGGCATCGTCATTCCGGATTCCGCTGCTGAAAAGCCGGTGAAGGGCGAAGTCGTAGCTGTTGGCAACGGCAAGATTCTCGAGAACGGCGAAACGCGCAAGCTCGACCTCAAGGTCGGCGACAAGATTCTGTTCGGCAAGTACTCCGGCACCGAAGTGAAGGTGGACGGCACGGACCTGCTGGTCATGCGCGAAGACGACATCATGGCCGTGTTCGACGCCTAAGCGTCACCGGCAACAAGAAATAGAAAGAGGTCAAAGAACAATGGCTGCTAAAGAAGTCCGTTTTTCCGATGATGCCCGCCAGCGCATGGCTGTCGGCGTCAATATTCTCGCCAATGCCGTCAAGCAGACGCTCGGCCCGAAAGGTCGTAACGTCGTGCTCGAAAAGAGCTTCGGCGCCCCGACCGTGACCAAGGACGGCGTATCCGTCGCCAAGGAAATCGAACTGGCCGACAAGTTCGAGAACATGGGCGCCCAGATGGTGAAGGAAGTCGCGTCCAAGACGTCCGACGTCGCCGGTGACGGCACCACCACCGCGACCGTGCTGGCCCAGGCCATCGTGCGCGAAGGTCTGAAGTCGGTCACCGCCGGCATCAACCCGATGGATCTGAAGCGCGGCATCGACAAGGCTGTGACCGCCGCCGTCGAAGAGCTGAAGAAGATCTCCCGCCCGTGCACCGACAGCAAGGCGATTTCGCAGGTCGGTACCATTTCGGCCAACTCTGACAGCGCGGTTGGCGAAATCATCGCCGAAGCGATGGACAAGGTCGGCAAGGAAGGCGTCATCACCGTCGAAGAAGGTTCGGGTCTCGAGAACGAACTCGACATCGTCGAAGGTATGCAGTTTGACCGTGGCTACCTGTCGCCCTACTTCATCAACAACCAGGAAACGATGAACGTCGACCTGGAAGAGCCGCTGATCCTCCTGCACGACAAGAAGATCTCGAACATCCGTGACATGCTGCCGGTGCTGGAAGGCGTCGCCAAGTCCGGTCGTTCGTTGCTGATCATCGCGGAAGACGTCGAAGGCGAAGCGCTGGCGACCCTGGTCGTCAACAACATGCGCGGCATCGTCAAGGTTGCAGCCGTCAAGGCGCCGGGTTTCGGTGATCGCCGCAAGGCGATGCTGGAAGACATCGCGATCCTGACCGGTGGCACCGTGATTTCCGACGAAGTCGGTCTGTCCCTCGAAAAGGCTGGCCTGCACGACCTCGGCAGCGCGAAGCGCATCCAGATCACCAAGGAAAACACCACCATCATTGATGGCGCCGGTGACCAGAAGGCGATCGAAGGCCGCGTCAACCAGATCCGCACCCAGATCGAAGAGACCAGCTCTGACTACGACCGCGAGAAGCTGCAGGAGCGTGTTGCGAAACTCGCCGGCGGCGTGGCCGTGATCAAGGTCGGCGCTGCGACTGAAGTCGAAATGAAGGAAAAGAAGGCTCGCGTCGAAGACGCCCTGCATTCGACCCGCGCTGCGGTCGAAGAAGGCGTTGTTCCCGGCGGTGGCGTGGCGCTGCTCCGCGTGCAGGCGCAGGCCAAGGCTGTGAAGGTCGACAACGAAGACCAGCGCATCGGCGTCAACATCCTGGTGCGTTCGCTCGAAGAGCCGATTCGCCAGATCGTGGCCAACGCCGGTGAAGAACCGTCCGTTGTGGTGGCGAAGGTTGCCGAGGGCAAGGGTAACTACGGTTACAACGCCCAGACCGGCGAATTCGGCGACATGATCGAGATGGGCATTCTGGATCCGGCCAAGGTCGCACGTTCTGCTCTGCAGAACGCGGCGTCTGTCGCCTCCCTGATCCTGACCACCGAGTGCATGGTGGCCGAAGCTCCCAAGAAGGACGGCGGCGCCGGCCCGGACATGGGTGCAATGGGTGGCATGGGCGGTATGGGTGGCATGGGCGGCATGATGTAAATCTGCTTCCAGCCCTCACCGGCTCGAAAGAACCCCGCCCTGTGCGGGGTTCTTTTTTTGTGCGCTCGACGATTCAATGTACGCCTTCTCCCCGCTCCTGACGTCCTCGTGCGAGCAGCCGACCGCACTTGACTGCGCACTCACCTCGCACCAATCCGTGCCAAGCGCTCGCCCCTGTCGTCAATCTTGGTGCCCAGCTGTTAGCAGCCTCTTCGCAGAGTGCTGCATGCGCTTTGCAAAACATGCAGATAGCCGAAATTTGTGATCACGCTTCTCATGGCATGGTTATTGGATTATTTCTTTACACAGGCGTGTGCGGAAAACTCTCAAGCGCGCCGATAAGCATTCTGGAGATTGTTCATTGCCGAGCGGAGGCGTCTCATGACCACCGTCGATTTGAGTCTGATCCACACCGTCACTGTACGCGAGCATTTCAGCGCAGCATTACAGTCGGCGGCCCGTAACCAGGATGTCGCGCTGCACGACATCACATCCACTTATCTGGTCAATCTGTTGACCGACTACTGCGAAGCCTCAGCGCTCGCCGCGGTCACCGATGCCAATCACCAGATCAAACCTCTCGCCACACTCTATGGCGAGGCACTCGAAGCACCCACCAGCG
>CAMCBY010000102.1 GCA_945873015.1 Klebsiella pneumoniae | reverse complement strand
CGTCACCACCTTGCCGCTGAACGGGTCACGCTTGGCAATCCTGCCGATAAATTTAGGGATGCGTTCGTCGAGCGTGGTGACCGTCGCCGACTCCCACTTGGTCTCGGGGATATGCGCGCCAAATACGTCCGGGTGGCCAAAGGATGCATCTTTCGCTGCGATACGTCGCCATAAATCCCAGGCCGGCGCGGGCCCGACATCGAGTTTCGCCGACGTGTGGTGATCGCCATTGTCGGAATTCTCGGTCAACGAGCCGATGGTCATGAACAGCAAATCATCGACACCCAAATCGACACCGCCTGCGACGCCCTGGCTGCGCCAATGGATGCGCGTCGCCTGTTTGCGGCCAACTGCAAGATCGAAATCAACATCCGTCACTTCGGTCGCGTACTGAAACACCACACCCTGATCCTGCAGCCACTTGACCAGCGGCAGCACCAGCGATTCGTACTGGTTGTACTTGGTGAACTTCAGGGTGGAGAAGTCCGGCATGCCGGCTATCTGATGGATGAAACGGTGCAGGTACAGCTTCATCTCCAATGCCGAGTGCCACTCCTCAAACGCAAACATCGTGCGCCAGTACATCCAGAAATTGCTGGCCAGGAATTCATCACCGAACACCTCGTTGATGCGGGTGTTCTCCATCTCCTCGCGGGTGGCCAGGAACAGCTTGGTGACCTCTTTCAGCGCCTGCTCGCTGAGCGTGAACAGGCCGTCGGTATGCGCGTCTTCACCGCGATTCACGGTGGCACGCTGCAAAGAAGAATTGGGGTCGTCCTTATCAAGTCGATAGAACTCGTCGAGCACGCTGGCCCCGTCTATCTCGAGTGACGGGATGGAGCGGTACAAGTCCCACAGGCATTCGAAGTGTTCTTCCATCTCGCGCCCGCCGCGGATCACGAAACCCTTGTCCGGCTCCTTGATGCCGTCCAGCGCGCCACCGGGTAACTGCTGCTGCTCGAGCATGGTGATGCGTTTGCCCGCCATCTGACCGTCGCGGATCAGGAAGGCCGCACCCGCCAGTGCCGCGAGGCCCGAGCCGACGAACCAGGCGCTTTTGTTCTCGACGCCCACAGGTTTGCGTGGGCGGGCAAAAGCTTCGTAGTTGCCACTGCTGTAGTACATGGAAATTCCTTTTTTGGACCTCGCAGCGTTGTGGGTGCTGAGGTTTTGATGGGCACTGAAAATGTGTCTGCGTATAGGCTGGGCAGGTAACCGGTCGCCAGGGGTGGATCTACTCCTGTGAGCCGAATTTCCCGCGGACTGCGACGAACACGTTAAGCCGGCGATGCCTGGCGAGGCTTAAGGGTCTTGAGAACTGAGCCTGCGCGTCAGGTGCCGGCAGGTCTGTTCGTTGTCGTACATCGGACGGCAAAGCGCAGGAGCTTAAAAGCGGCTCACGGGCCATCGAATGGGCGAAACGCCCCGACTGGAGGTCAGCGACTGACTTGTCTTGAACGGGACTGCGGCGACTTCATGATCGTCGCGGTGGAAGCGGAATGATTCACCACCCGACACCAGCGGGTGGCCGAGCACAACACGGGGGCAGGACTACAGGCACTGCGCGGGGCACTCAGCGCGGTATGTTTAGAGCGCCCCTACTCCCACTCAATCGTCGCCGGCGGTTTGCCGGAGATGTCGTACACCACGCGCGACACGCCTGAGATTTCGTTGATGATGCGTCGCGAGCAGAGGTCCAGAAAATCGTAGGGCAGATGCGCCCAATGGGCGGTCATGAAGTCGATGGTCTCGACCGCGCGCAGCGCGATGACATGTTCGTAGCGTCGTGCATCACCTTGCACGCCGACGGATTTGACCGGCAGAAATACCGCGAAGGCCTGGCTGACTTTGTTGTAAAGATCGTGGCGATAGAGTTCTTCGATAAAAATGGCATCGGCGCGACGCAGGGTGTCGGCAAATTCACGCCGCACTTCGCCGAGGATACGCACGCCGAGGCCCGGGCCAGGGAAGGGATGGCGATAGACCATCTCGCGCGGTAAACCCAAGGCCACACCCACTTCACGCACTTCGTCCTTGAACAGTTCACGCAAAGGCTCAAGCAACTTGAGTTTCATGTGCGCCGGCAGGCCGCCGACGTTGTGATGGGATTTGATCACATGGGCTTTGCCCGAGGCAGCGCCGGCCGATTCGATGACATCGGGATAGATGGTGCCTTGGGCGAGAAAGGCCACGCCTTCGATACTGCTCGCCTCGGCGTCGAATACCTCGATGAAGGTGCGGCCGATGACCTTGCGCTTGTCTTCCGGGTCTTCGACACCGGCCAGTGCGCCGAGGAACTGCTCCGAGGCATCGACGCAGCGCACATCGACACCCATGTTGGCGGCGAAGGTCGCCATCACCTGCTCGGCTTCATTTAAACGCAACAGACCGTTGTCGACGAATACGCAGGTCAGACGGTCGCCTATCGCTTCATGCAGCAGCGCCGCCACCACCGAAGAATCCACACCGCCGGACAGACCGAGCAACACGCGCTGCTCGCCGACCAGCTCGCGCGCACGGGCAATGCTGTCGGCAATGATGTTGGCCGGGTTCCACAACGATGCGCAGCCACAGATCTCGTGCACGAAGCGCGCGAGGATGGCCTGGCCTTGATGGGTGTGGGTGACTTCGGGATGAAACTGCACGGCGAAGAACCGGCGCGCTTCGTCGGCCATCGCCGCGATCGGCGCATTCTCGCTCGAGCCTATCAATTTGAAACCGGGCGGCAACTCGGTGACGTGGTCACCGTGGCTCATCCACACATCGAGCAGGCCGTGGCCCTGGTCGTTGGTGTGGCCCTGAATATCGCGGAACAATTGCGAATGGCCGCGCGCGCGCACCTGCGCATAACCAAACTCGCGCTCAGGCGCACGCTCAACCTTGCCGCCCAACTGCACGGCCATGGTCTGCATGCCGTAGCAGATGCCGAGCACCGGTACACCGAGCTCGAACACGCCGGTCGGCGCGCGGAATTTTTCGTTCTCGTAGACCGACTCCGGCCCACCCGACAGGATCACGCCGCGCGGATTAAATTCGCGCACCGCCTCCATACTCATGTCGAAAGGCCGAATCTCGCAGTAGACCTGCGCTTCACGCACGCGGCGCGCGATGAGCTGGGTGTATTGCGCGCCGAAATCCAGGATCAGAATACGATCGGCGTGCAGATCGGCAGGCGTGCCCGGCGTGCTGGACATGATTTCACTACTCATGGGTCGCCGCGCAGCACGCGGCGAGAATCAATCGAGACGGTAATTCGGCGCTTCC
The DNA here is from genome assembly GCA_945873015.1 of Klebsiella pneumoniae. Taxonomy (GTDB): domain Bacteria; phylum Pseudomonadota; class Gammaproteobacteria; genus JADJYF01. The sequence continues at coordinate 7,343 of CAMCBY010000102.1, read as the reverse complement.
TTGGTGATCTGCACGTCGTGCGCATGGCTTTCACGCATGCCGGCCGCGGTCACTCGCAGGAATTTGGGTTTGCTGCGCAGTTCCGCCATATCACGGCAACCGGTATAACCCATCGCGGCGCGCAAGCCACCGAGCATCTGATGCACGATCGCCGACAGCGGGCCTTTATAGGGCACACGGCCTTCAATGCCTTCCGGCACCAGCTTTTCGATTTCGCCCGCTTCCTGGAAATAACGGTCAGAAGAGCCGTGGGTCTGTGCCATCGCACCGAGTGAACCCATGCCGCGGTATGACTTGTACGAGCGGCCCTGGAACAACTCGACTTCGCCCGGCGCTTCTTCGGCACCGGCGAACAAGGACCCGATCATGACGCTGTGGGCACCGGTCGCGAGCACCTTGGCAATGTCGCCCGAATACCGCACGCCGCCGTCGGAAATCAAGGGCACACCGTGTTTGGCGAGCCGCTCAGCGACGCTCGACACCGCCGTGATCTGCGGCACGCCGATACCGGTCACGATACGCGTAGTGCAGATCGAGCCCGGGCCAATGCCGACCTTGACCGCATCGGCGCCCGCTTCCACCAGCGCCTCGGCGGCGTCGCCGGTCGCGATATTGCCGCCGATAATCTGCGCCTGGGGATAGTGCTGTTTAATCCAGCGCACCATGTCCAGCACACCTTTCGAATGGCCGTGGGCGGTATCCACCACCAGCACATCGACGCCGGCCTCGACCAGCGCCGCGACCCGTTCATGGGTGCCGGCACCCGTGCCGACCGCCGCGCCGACCCGCAGGCGTTCCTGGGAGTCCTTGCAAGCGTTGGGGTATTGTTCGGCCTTCTGGATGTCTTTGACGGTGATCATGCCGCGCAACTCGAAGCGCTCGTTCACCACCAGCAGTTTCTCGATGCGATGCTGGTGCAGCAGCGAGATGACTTCGTCCTTGGAGGCGTTCTCGCCGACCGTCACCAGCCGCTCGCGGGGCGTCATGATGGCGGTGACTGGAATATCGAAGCGCTTCTCAAAGCGCAGGTCGCGACTGGTGACGATGCCGACCACCTGATCCTTGTCCACCACCGGCACACCGGAAATGCCCGACGCGCGGGTCAGCGCCAGCACTTCGCCGATGCTGACCGTGGGGCTGACCGTGATCGGGTCGCGAATCACGCCGCTCTCGAATTTTTTGACCCGCCGCACCTGGGCAGCCTGCTCCTCAAGGGTCATGTTCTTGTGGATGATGCCCATGCCACCTTCCTGGGCCAGCGCGATCGCGAGCCGCGACTCGGTGACGGTGTCCATGGCCGCCGAGAGCAAGGGGATCTGGAGTTCGATGTCGCGGGTTAGCTGGGTCTTGAGCTCGACTTCTCGCGGGAGGATGTCCGAGTAATCAGGAATCAGCAGGACATCGTCGAAAGTGAGGCCGTCGCCGACAACGCGCATGGGTGGGGTTCATCCCGTAAAATGCAGGCGGGGATTATAGGGGCAAGGCCATTAACGGTAAACGACGCAGCGTTGGCACGCGCTTCGGTTCGGCACGGGATGCTGATACCGACGGGCGCGATGTATTCAGTGTCTCGCGCCTGAATGAGACCGCGCGCCACCTGCTCGAGACCGAGCTCGGCAACGTGTGGGTGGAAGGCGAGGTCTCGAATCTGGCGCGGCCGGCCTCCGGCCACGTGTACTTTTCGCTGAAAGACTCCGGTGCCCAGGTGCGCTGCGCGATGTTTCGCACGCGCAACCGCGCGGTCGGTTTCGAGGCGCGCGACGGCATGAAGGTGGTGGCCTACGGCCGCGTCAGCCTCTATACCCCGCGCGGCGACTATCAGCTCATCGTCGAGGCGCTGGAAGCGGCCGGCGAAGGCCTGTTGCGCATGCGCTTCGAGCAGTTGAAGCGCAAATTATTTGAAGAAGGCCTGTTTGATGCGGCCTTGAAGCGCCCGCTGCCGCGCTGGCCGCGTGCGATTGGCGTAGTGACCTCGGCGAGCGGAGCGGCGGTGCGCGACATCATCACGGTCTTAAAACGCCGCTGTCCGGCCTTGCCTGTCATCATCTACCCGACCTCGGTGCAGGGCGAGGCGGCCGCCGCCGAGATAGCCGCCGCGATTGCGACCGCCAACCGCCGCGCCGAATGTGATGTGTTGATAGTCGGGCGCGGCGGCGGTTCGCTGGAAGACTTGTGGTCCTTCAACGAAGAAATCGTCGCGCGTGCGATCCACGCTTCGACCATCCCGGTGGTGAGTGCGGTCGGTCACGAGGTCGATTTCACCATCGCTGACATGGTGGCGGACTTGCGCGCAGCCACCCCCTCGGCGGCCGCCGAGCTGGTGTCGCCCGACATGCTCGAAATCGAGTCGCGCCTGCAGCAGTCACGCCAGCGCCTGCTCAAGACCATGACCCAGAGTCTGAAACGTCAGCAGCGCGAACTCGAACAAATACAGCGTCGCCTGATTTCGCCACGGCGGCGCCTGGAACTGCATTTCCAGCGCCTCGACGAATTGCTGGCGCGCCTGCCCAATGCCCTCACCACCCAGCTCAGCTTGAAGCGCAGCCAACTGCGCGCCCTCGAGGCGCGGGTCGCGAGCCATTCGCCGCGTGCGCGGCTCACCAGCAGCAAGAGCGAGCTCGAACATGCCCGCCATCGCCTCACCGCCGCCATGCGGCGTGTGCTCGAACAGCGTGACGCGCGGCTGTCGCGCTGCGAACAACTGTTGCGGGCGCTCGGGCCGGGCGCGACCCTGGAACGCGGTTATGCCATCGTGACCGATGCCAGCGGCCAGGTGTTACGCGATACGCGCGAGGTCGAAATCGGCAGCGTCCTCACTACACGTCTGGCGCGCGGTCGCTTCGACGCCGAAGTGCGGAGTCGGGAGCTGCCCGCGTCGGACGACGACACCCCGTCTCAGTCATAGGCGTAGCGATACCACAGCGCACCCGCCGCTTCGTAGACCACATACCAACTGTCGGAGAGTCCCTGCAGGGTCGGCAGGAAATCTGCCAGCGCGTAGTCGAAAGTGTGGTCGCTGATAAAACCCATGGGCGCCGGAATCACGCTGAATCCGGCCTGCTCGAACTGCGCCTTGGCGCGCTGCATGTGCATGGCGTGGGTCACCAGCACAATGGTCTGGTAGGGCAGGGCCGCCCGACTCATCGTTGCGTTCTCGCGGGTATTGCGACTGCGGTCTTCCACCGCCGCCACGGGCACACCAAAATCCTCTTGCAGCGCGCGTTTCATGAGCGCTGCCTCGGTCTCAGCCATGAACCGTGGCTGGCCACCGCTGACAACCAGAGGCAGATGGGTCAAGCGCTGCAGATGCGCGCCGTAACGCAGACGTTCGAGAGTCATGGGCCGCACATTGCCGCCGTTCTGATATTCCGGCGCGTGCGCGTAGGCGCCTCCGCCCAGCACCACAAGCGCGTCAGCGGGCCGGCTGACCAAGGTCGCCAGGTCCAGAGCGGGAAAGGTTTCGAACGGGCGCGCCGCAAGCGCCGCGAACAAAGGCATACACAACACCCAGCTCAGCAGCGGCGCCGCTATCAGCAGCGCGACACCCAGGCGTCGCCAACGCGGATAAAGCAGCGCACCGGCCAGCCCCACGGCGACCGTGAGGCCGGGCGGCAGCACCATACACTTGGCCAGGAAATACAGCGTCGCGCTGAAACTCATCGCGCACGCGCGTTCATTTACGGATTGCCAGCGGCCTGCAGATCGGCATGGTAGGACGAGCGTACCAGCGGTGCGCTGGCGACATTAGTGAAACCGATGCTGTCGCCGTAGGCCTTCAGCTCGTTGAATTCGTCGGGGGTGACAAAACGCTCGACCGGCAGATGCGCGCGACTCGGCTGCAGATACTGGCCCAAGGTCAGCATGTCGACCTGGTGCGCACGCATGTCACGCATCACTTCGCGCACTTCGTCCAAAGTCTCGCCCAAGCCCAGCATGAGACCGGATTTGGTCGGCACCGCCGGCACCGCCTGTTTAAAACGCCGCATGAGTTCCAGCGACCACGCGTAATCCGAACCCGGCCGGACCTTGAGATACAGGCGTGGCACCGATTCGAGATTGTGATTGAACACATCGGGCGGGGTGGTTTTGAGGATATCGAGTGCGACGTCCATGCGGCCGCGAAAATCCGGCACCAGCACCTCGATGCGGGTGGCTGGCGTGCGTGCGCGCACGGCACTGATGCAGGCCGCAAAATGCGCGGCGCCACCGTCGCGCAGATCGTCTCTGTCGACCGAGGTGATGACCACGTATTTGAGCTTCATGCGCTCGACCGCATTGGCAACGTGTTCGGGTTCGGTCGGGTCCAGCGGTTTGGGACGGCCGTGGGCGACATCGCAGAACGGACAGCGACGCGTGCACAAATCGCCCATGATCATGAACGTCGCGGTGCCGTGGGCAAAACATTCGCCGAGATTCGGACAGGCCGCCTCCTCGCACACCGTGTGCAGGCCCTCAGCGCGCAGCAGGGCTTTGAGTTCCATCACACGCGGGTCGGTCGGCGCGCGGGCGCGCAACCATGGCGGCTTGCGCGGCAGTGCGCCGGTGGTCGGTTCGACCTTGACCGGAATACGCGCGACCTTGTCCGTCCCCCGTTGGGCGCGGCTCGGTTTGTCAGTGCTCTCGCTCGTCATGTGTTTTGTCCGTGAAGCGCGCAGGGAGGCGCAGCGTTCATTGTCTTAGTGTCGATCGATTCCGCCGTGTATACCACCGCGCTGCCGTCAGCCGCGCGCGCGCGGCCAGTGCGCCTCGCCGTGTGCCACGGTGGGCGCCACACCGCCATACAAATTGCACGCGAGATGGGGCAGAAAACGCGCCGCGACCGCCGCGCAATCAAGCGTCACGCCGAGATCGGCGAGGCGCGTCACGCGCAGTCCGGCGTAACCACAGGGATTGATACGCGCAAACGGCTCAAGCGCGACATCGACGTTGAGCGCCAAGCCGTGGTAACTCATGCCGTTACGCAAGCGCAGGCCAAGCGCAGCGAGTTTGGCATCGGCGACATACACCCCGGGGGCGCCGGGCCGGCGCTCGGCGACGATGCCGAACTCGGCCGACAGGTCGATCACCCCTTGTTCAAGCCGCCGCACCAGCTCACGCGGGCCAATGGCAAGGCGATGGGTGTCGAGCAGCACGTAGACCACCAGTTGCCCGGGACCGTGATAAGTGACCTGCCCGCCCCGATCGCTGTGGACTACCGGGATGTCACCGGCGGCGAGGATATGTTCCGGCTTGCCGCCGCGCCCGAGGGTGAAAACCGGCGCGTGTTGCACGCACCACAGTTCGTCGTCATCGTGCGCGCCGCGCGCGCCGCTGAAGTCGCGCATCGCGCTCCAGCAGTCGCTGTAATCGACCTGCCCGAAATCCCGCACCCGGAGCGTCATAACACCATCAGAATACGTTCGTGGGTGGAGAGATCGATGTAGATGGCGTCAAGGTGCTGCTGACTGTGGGCTTCGATGGTGACGGTCATGGCGGTGTATTTGCCCTCGCGGCTGGGCCGCAAGCGCACCGCGTTGTCATCGAGACAGGTGACATGGCGCTTCACTATTTCGATGACCAGGGTATCGAAGTCCTGGCCCGCCAGCCCCATGACCTTGATCGGGAACTGACAGGGAAATTCCAACAGGCTGTCGTTGCTCGGCATGATGATATGACTCTCTTTCGCAGTATGGTTCACACCGCGCTCGACCGGAATGCAAGGCAACTGCGATTCGATCACTGCGCTGTCCGCGCGCAGTGTCGCGTGCTCGCTACGCTTAATCAGAGCTTCCTCAAGTACGTCCGCCGGCAGCCGCTACGCCTTCGGACAGGACTTCTGGTTCACAATTGTTAACTTTTCTTAAGTCCGAACAGCGAGCAAAGCTTGAACATCTGTAGCACGCCACCTCGGTGTACTATGCCAGCATCACTCATGCCTCAACAGCTATCGATGGCGCTGTGATTCTTCGGGGGGAATCACGGAATGGAAAATGTTCTCATCGCTCTCTACTACGTGGCGGCCATTGTCGTCATCATGCTGCATTACATCGGCTGGCTCGCCGACCGCGGCCTGGAGTGGGTGGTCTACGTGGTAGCGGTGCTGCTGTTCCCGATGCTTTACTTCGCCTATCTGCCCTGAAGAGCGCCACTCCGCGCCGTCACGCAGACAACATCTTCGGCCGCTGGTGCGCAACGATGCGCGCGCAGCCGGCGCGCAGGGAAGTCCACTCCCCAGCCACATCCAGCACATAAACCCCCGCAGTCGGGAAACGTTTGGCGTAACTGCCGAAGGCGCGGTCGTCATCGACCAGAAACGCGAGCAACTCCTCGAGACCCGGGTTGTGCGCAAGCACCATCACGGCGGCCAACGAACCCTGGCGGCGCAACACATTGCGTAAGGTCGCAGCGCTGGCGTGATAGAGCTCGTCGCGCCACTCGGTCCGCGCGCCGAGTTCAAAGCCGGCCCCTTCACCGACCAGCGCCAAGGTCTCGCTGGTACGGCGCGAGGGCGAACTCAAAATCCTTTCGGGGAGATGGCCGTGGAATGCCAGCCAGCGCCCCATCTGCCGTGCGTCCCGCACGCCGCGGTCGGACAGCGAGCGCACAAAATCATCGATATCGCCGCCGTCCCAGTCGGACTTGGCGTGGCGCATGAGCACCAGCCGTCTCGGTTTGGCCATATTGTCCTTCGTCATAGCACCTCCCTGCCGTGCCGCGGCGATTGTCGGCATCCTCGAAGCGCAGCGCAATGCGCTTGGCAAAACTGCCGCTGCCGGGACGCGCTAGCGTGGCGACCGAGCGGGGTGGCGAGCGCACGAACCGTGGTACATTCGCCGCCCGACGCGCAGCCCGATTGAGCCTGCCTGGCCCTATGCACGATTCACCAAACGCCCTGGTCCTGACCAATCTGCGCAAGATCTACCGCACCGGTAACGAGGCGCTGCGCGGTATCGATCTGACGGTCGAGGACGGCGATTTTTTTGCTCTGCTCGGCCCCAATGGCGCGGGCAAATCCACCACTATCGGCATCATTAGTTCACTGGTGCGCAAGAGCGGCGGCCGGGTGGAAATCTTCGGCGTGGATATCGATGCAGATTTCTCGCTGGCCAAATCCTATATCGGGATAGTGCCGCAGGAAATCAACTTCTCGCAGTTCGAAACCGTGCTCGAAATCCTGCTCAATCAGGCCGGCTACTACGGCATTCCACGCAAAGCGGCACTTGAACGCGCCGAGAAATATCTGAGCCAGTTGTCACTGTGGGAGCGGCGTGAGGAAGTTTCGCGCAATCTGTCGGGCGGCATGAAACGACGCCTCATGATCGCCCGCGCGCTGGTCCACGAACCGCGCCTGCTGATCCTTGACG
>CAMCBY010000101.1 GCA_945873015.1 Klebsiella pneumoniae | reverse complement strand
GGGCGCAGGCCCGCGACCAACAGGCTTGAGCGATAGAACTCGTCGAGCAGTAAGGAATGCTGGGACGAGCCGCTCGATTCATCGGACAGAGACAGCATTTCGCCGCTGCGGAAGCGCTCGGCGTCGAGCACGAAAAAATGCACCTCCAGACCTATCTCGGCGGCGAACAGCTCGATGCGTCGCGCTTTTTCGGCCAGCAGTTCGATGCCTGCCGCGTCGAGCTCCGGGTCATGACACAGCCACATGTCGAGATCGCTGTGGCGGGTGTAGGCAATCGTGCCCGGGCTACCCATCATGTACAGCGCCCGTATCGGAAACCGCACCACCGCGCGGCGGTCGTATTCGAACGAACGCACCATACGTTTGGCGGCGCGCAAGGTCGGTTCGGTCGGCGCGTAGTCGTTGATGCCGGCCGGCGTGTCTTTGGACACATAACCCGGCAGCAACGGGTGGTTGATGTGGAACAGCAGCGCCAGGATTTCGAGGAAATCGCGCTGGCGCGGCGTGAGGGAGGCCTGCACGCGGCGCAACCGGTCACGGTTCAAAACGAGAAAGCGTTTCTCTCCGTTTTCTTCGCCTTGCGTGAGCTCGCCTAGAGGATGAATCTGCATGAACGCCTTAGCGGCCAAAGATGGCGGATCTTCAGTCTTGCAAGAGCTCAGGTGCTGTCTCGAGGCGCCGGTGATAAATCCAGTAAATTCAATGATTTTTGATTGTGCATCGAGTCTGATTGGTCGATAATCGCGGCGCAGGCGAGGGTGCGCGTGGTGCCCTGCAATGCCCGTGCAGCATTTCATTCCTGGAGGATCTCCCGAGCATGTTTTCCCGCGATATGTCGATTGCAGGTTTCGACGACGAGTTATGGCGCGCTCTGGAGGCGGAACGGTCGCGGCAGGAAACCCATATCGAACTCATCGCTTCGGAAAACCATGCCAGTCCACGCGTGCTGGCCGCGGCCGGCACCGTGCTGACCAACAAATACGCCGAGGGTTACCCGGGCAAACGTTATTACGGCGGCTGCGAACATGTCGACGTGGTCGAAAACCTCGCCATTGAACGCGCCAAGGCGCTGTTTGGCGCAAGCTACGCCAACGTTCAGCCCCATTCCGGATCGCAGGCCAATGGCGCGGTCTACCTCGCCATGCTCGAGCCCGGTGATGGCGTGTTGGGCATGAGCCTCGCCCATGGCGGCCATTTGACTCATGGTGCGGCGGTCAATTTTTCCGGCAAGACCTACCATGCCACCCAGTACGGTCTCGACCCGGCGACTGGATATATCGATTACGACCAGGTCGCGCGCCTCGCGCGCGAACACAAGCCGCGCATGATCATGACCGGCTTTTCGGCCTATTCACGTATTCTCGACTGGGCGAAATTCCGCGAAATTGCCGATGAAATTGGCGCCTATCTGGTGGCAGACATGGCCCATGTCGCGGGCTTGGTGGCGGCCGGTCTTTATCCGAGCCCGGTACAGATTGCCGATCTCACCACCAGCACCACACACAAGACTCTGCGCGGCCCGCGCAGCGGCCTGATTCTTGGGCGTGGCGATGAAGCACTGGAAAAGAAAGTCAGCTCAGCGGTGTTTCCAGGCATTCAAGGTGGGCCCCTGATGCACATCATTGCGGCCAAGGCGGTGGCCTTCAAGGAAGCGATGGAACCGGAATTCCGGACCTATCAGGAGCAGGTGCTGGTCAACGCCCGGGTGATGGCCGAAACCTTCCTGTCGCGCGGCTTCAATGTCGTTTCGGGGGGCACCGACAACCACTTGTTCCTGGTCGATCTGGTCAGCAAGGGTTTGACCGGCAAGGCCGCCGATGCCGCGCTCGGCAGTGCGCACATCACGGTCAACAAAAATGCCGTGCCTAACGACCCGCAATCGCCGTTCGTGACCAGCGGTATTCGTGTCGGCACGCCTGCCATGACCACCCGCGGCATGCAGGCCGACGAAGCGCGCCAACTCGCGAGCTGGATGTGCGATGTGCTCGATCACATCGAAGATGAGACCGTGATCGCGCGCGTGCGCGGCCAGGTCACTGAATTATGCGGGCGCCATCCGGTATACGCGGCCTGAGTAAAGGGCACGAGGCCTTCCGTCAGGCACACTGAGAGCGAACTTTATGCATTGTCCGTTCTGTACCCACGTCGATACGCGCGTCATCGATTCGCGTCTGCTCGGCGACGGCGATCAAATCCGTCGCCGCCGTGAATGTATGAGCTGCAAAGCCCGTTTCACTACTTATGAGACAGCGGAACTCAGTCTGCCGCGCATCATCAAGAGTGACGGGCGGCGTGAGACCTTCAACGAAGACAAGCTGCGCAGCGGTTTTCTGAAGGCGCTGGAAAAGCGCCCGGTCGCGATGGAGCGGGTCGAAAGCGCGATCAACGACGTCAAACGGCAGATTCGTGAGAGCGGCGAGCGCGAAATAGATTCGGTGCGCATCGGCGAACTGGTGATGGACGCGCTGCGCGGTCTCGATCAGGTTGCCTACGTGCGCTTTGCCTCGGTATATCGCAGCTTCGAGGATGTGAAAGCGTTCCTCGAGGAAATCGAAAGACTGGAAAACGAACTTCCGCCTGATCTGCGCGAACAGCAGCTCGACCTGCTGCAGGCCGAGAAAGCCAAAAAGCCGACCTGAGCGTACACCGTTACCACACGGTGCTGACGACATGACGAGTAACGACGACGAGCATTTTATGGCGCTTGCGCTGGCACTCGCAGCGCGTGGCCAGTATTCGACCTCACCCAATCCCTGCGTCGGCTGCGTGCTGGTCAAGGACGGTGCGGTTATCGCCGAGGGTTATCATCGTCGTGCCGGTGGCCCGCATGCCGAAGCAGATGCGCTCGCCACTGCCGGCAGCGCTGCGCGCGGCGCCACCGCCTATGTCACTCTTGAACCCTGTAATCATCATGGCCGCACACCGGCTTGCAGCGAAGCGCTGATCGCGGCGGGCATCGAGCGGGTGGTCTATGCCGGTGACGATCCGAATCCGCGCGTGGCGGGCGGCGGCGCGGCGCGCTTGCGCGCGGCCGGCATCGAGGTGGTGAGCGGAGTCGGCGCCGCAGCGGCGCTGCAGTTCAACGGCGGCTTTTTCCAGCGCATGCGCACTGGCCGACCACGGGTGCGCATCAAGCTCGGTATGAGTATCGACGGCGGCGCGGCACTCGCCGATGGCAGCAGTCAGTGGATCACCAGCGCCGACTCGCGCGCCGATGTACAACGTCTGCGTGCCGAGTCCTGCGCCATCGTGACCGGCATCGGCACACTGCTGGCGGATGACCCCTCGCTCAACGTGCGCGACCCACGCTTCGACATGCAGGGCCGTCAGCCGCACCGTATCGTGCTCGACCGCTATCTGCGCACTCCGCCCGACGCGCGTCTGCTGGCCTTGCTCGGCGAGACCTGGATTTTCTGCGCTGAAGAAGCGCTGGCGGATGCTGGACCCTTGCGCGACGCTGGTGCGCGGGTCGAAGCGCTGCCACTCGAGCACGGTCGCATCGATCTGGCGGCGCTGGTGACACGGCTCGGTGAGCTCGAGATCAACGAGTTGCTGGTCGAATCGGGGCCGCGCCTGGCCGGTGCTTTCATCGCGACGCGCTGTTTCGATCAACTGCTGCTGTATATCGCGCCCAAGATTCTGGGCCTGACCGCACGTGCCGCGCTGGAAGTGCCGTCGCCCACGCTGCTCGCCGATGCGCTCACCCTGCCTATGGTCGCCTGCGACCGGATCGGGGATGATTTGCGCGTCATTCTGCAATGCCCTTGATGGAAGTGTCATGTTCACAGGAATCGTCGCCACTGTTGGCCGCATCACTCAATTAGCCAAGCGCGGCGATGCCATGCGCCTGGGCATAGATTCCGGGGGCCTCGACTTGAGCGACGTCGCGCTCGGCGATTCGATCGCGGTGTCCGGGCCGTGCCTGACGGTGGTCGAATTCGGGGCGAAACATTTCGCCGTCGACGTTTCGACCGAGACCCTCGCCCGCACCACCCTGGGCGCGCGCCAGGTAGGCGATGCGGTCAATCTGGAAAAGGCCTTACGGCTGACTGACCGGCTCGGCGGACATCTGGTCAGCGGCCACATCGATGGCATCGGCACGGTGGTCAAGCGAGAGCCCCAGAACGAATACATCCGCTGGGTCGTGCGCGTGCCGGGCGAACTTGCCCACTATCTTGCCTTCAAGGGCTCGGTCGCCATTGATGGTGTGAGCCTGACGGTCAACGCGGTGGAGGGCGACACTTTTGACGTGCTGACCATCCCCCATACGCTTGAGCGCACCACCCTCGGACGCCTCACCGCCGGCGCAGCGGTCAATATCGAGGTCGATTTGATTGCCCGTTACATCGAAAGGATGCTCAGCAAGACCAGCACACCCGGCGGTGGTCTGAGCCTGGCGAGCCTCGCCGAGGCTGGCTTCGGCGCGACCCGCAACACCTGATCCGGTAGGCGCTTCGCGCACCGTCTGCGGCCCGCAACTGGCGGGCCGAAACGTTTATAATCGACAGCCCATTCACGAGCAGCGACTCCGGCGACCCATCATGGCACTCAGCAGCACCCAGGAATTGATCGACGAGCTACGCGCTGGTCGCATGATCATCATCATGGACGATGAAGATCGCGAAAACGAAGGCGATTTCATCATCGCCGCCGAACATTGCACGCCGGAGACCGTCAACTTCATGACCAAGTTCGGTCGTGGTCTGATCTGTCTGACCCTGACCGAAGACCGTTGCCGCCGGCTCAACCTGCCCCTGATGGTGCAGGACACCCGTTACACCCACCGCACCAATTTCACCTTGTCGATTGAAGCTGCCGAAGGCGTCACCACCGGCATCTCAGCGGCCGATCGCGCCCGCACCGTGCAGGCGGCGGTGAAAAAAGATGCGCAGGCGTCCGATCTGACCCAGCCGGGCCACATCTTTCCGCTGATGGCGCAATCGGGCGGGGTGCTGACCCGCGCTGGCCATACTGAAGCGGGTTGTGATTTCTCGCGCCTGGCGGGCCTCGAGCCGGCCGCCGTTATCGTCGAGATCCTGAATGATGATGGCACCATGGCGCGCCGTCCCGATCTGGAGCGCATCGCCGCGGAACACAATCTCAAGATTGGCACCATCGCTGATCTGATTCATTTCCGCATCGCCAACGAGAAGACCGTTGAGCGTATGGCCGATTCGATTATCCCGACCGAGTTTGGCGATTTCCGGCTGCTTGCCTACGAGGACGCCATCCACGGCGACCTGCACATGGCGATGGTCAAGGGCGATATCGATGCCGAGCGTCCGGCGCTGGTGCGCGTGCACATCTACAATCCGTTTGAAGACTTGACCGCGAGCCTGCGTAAAGACGCCGGCTGGCCCTTGCGTGATGCCATGCAGCGCGTGGCTGCGGCGGGTGAGGGCGTGATCGTGGTGCTCAACAACCAGGTCACCAACCGTGAACTGGTGCATCAGGTGCGCTTGTACAACGAGACCGAGGAAGGCGCGGTGTTGCGTCGCGAGAATCCGGCCATGGACTGGCGGCAGATCGGTCTCGGCGCGCAGATCCTCGCCGATGTCGGCGTGCGCAAGATGCGTGTGATGAGCAATCGCCGCAAATATCACGCGATTTCGGGCTTTGGTCTCGAAGTCGTCGAATACGTTAACTGAGCCGGCCCACGCGGCGCTCACATTGAACAGAAGGTAGAGAACGATGCAGGACGTGACGATCATCGAAGGGCGCCTGGTGGCGGAGGGCAAGACCCGTGTGGCGATCATCAGCGCGCGCTTCAACGGCTTTATCGTCGAAGCGCTGGAAGCCGGTTGCCTGGATACCCTGCGCCGTCATGGTGTCGCGCCGTCCGACGTGACGGTCACGCGCACACCCGGGGCCTTTGAGATCCCGGTCGTCGCCGCCAAACTCGCCGGGTCCGGTAAATATGACGCGGTGATCGCCCTCGGCGCGGTCATCCGTGGCGCCACTGCCCATTTCGATCACGTTGCAGGCGCCTGTTCGCGCGGCCTTGGCGCCGTTGCGACGGATACCGGTGTGCCGGTGATTTTCGGCGTGCTGACGGTCGACAACATCGAGCAGGCCATTGAACGGGCCGGCACCAAGGCGGGCAACAAGGGGGCGGAGTCTGCCGTCACCGCCATTGAAATGATCTCGCTGATGCGCCAGCTGTGAGCAAAGCCAGCGGCGGCGGAAACCACGGCCGGGTTCGTGCCCGGCGTTGCGCGGTACAGGCCCTGTATCAGTGGCAGATGGCTGGCCAGGAACCACGCGACATCGTCAAGGAGTTCGTCTCTGACCGCGAACTGGTGAGCGTCGACATGGACTACTTCACCGGCCTGGTCAGTGAAGTGCCGAAACATTTCGATACCCTGAAATCCGATCTCTCGCCGTTTCTCGATCGCGAATGGCTGCAGCTCGATCCGGTCGAGCGCAGTGTGCTTTTGATCGGCGCCTACGAAATGCGCTATTGCCTGGAGATCCCCTACCGCGTGGTGATCAACGAGGGCGTCGAACTGTGCAAGATGTTCGGTACAGTCGAAGGCCATCGTTATGTCAACGGCGTGCTGGACCGTCTGGCCCACACCACACGCGCTCCGGAAGTGAACGCGTCGCATCAATCCTGACACGTTGAGGGTGCCGCGCCATGGATGAGTTCGACCTCATCGCGCGTTACTTCACCCCGCTCGGCGGTTCCGCTCCTGACCTGCTGCTCGGCATCGGTGACGATGCCGCGGTGGTGCGTTTGCCGGCCGGCAGCGATCTGGTGGCTGCAGTGGATACCTTGGTTGACGGCGTGCATTTCCCACGCGGTTTGCGTGCCGACGCGGTGGCGCACCGCCTGGCAGCGGTCAACTTGAGCGACTTGGCGGCGATGGGCGCGTGCCCGCGTTATGCGACCCTGGCGCTGACCTTGCCCTCCCTCGACGAAACCTGGCTGGCCGCCTTCGCAAGCGGCCTTGGCCGCGTGCTGGGTGCGGCCGGCGTCAGTCTCATCGGTGGCGACACCACACGCGGCCCGCTGACTTTGACACTGCAGTTGTTGGGCAGTATCGATGGTGCAGCGATGACGCGCCGCGGCGCGCAGGTGGGCGATGTCATTGTGGTGTCCGGCACACTTGGTGACGCGCGCGCCGGACTGGATAGGGCGCTGGCTGATCCAGTCGCGCAAGGTGAAGATTTTCTGCTTGCACGTTTCCTGTGGCCAACGCCTCGTGTGGCGCTTGGCCAGGGTCTGCGCAGCCTTGCCCACGCGGCCATTGATGTCTCCGATGGTCTGATAGCGGACCTCGGTCACATCATGGCGCAGAGTGGTTGTGGCGCTGAGCTGGCAGTCGAGCGTTTGCCCTTGTCGCCGGCCTTGCTCGCCACGGTCGGTGCGCAGGTCGCCTGCGACTACGCCTTGAGTGGCGGCGACGACTATGAACTCGCTTTATGCATCCCACCCTCCGCACTGGCCGCCGCGCACCGCGTTGCGCGGCAACTCGGTGTTGCCCTGACCGAGATTGGCCAGGTGGTAGCGGGCCGTGAGGTGCGCTGCTTAGATGCTGCGGGCGTCGACCGCACCCCCGCGATGCGCGGCTATCGACATTTCCTGTGAGGCGTCGCTGAGCCCTGTCCTGCGCTATGATTCGGACACGCGCGGCGCATTCCACGCCTGCGCCTGCGGGGAGCGTGTGATGCTGCGTCTGACTTCATTATTCCTGTTGC
This sequence comes from Klebsiella pneumoniae, assembly GCA_945873015.1. Classification (GTDB taxonomy): domain Bacteria; phylum Pseudomonadota; class Gammaproteobacteria; genus JADJYF01. Next base: position 2,967 of record CAMCBY010000101.1, on the reverse strand, counting down.
TGGCCAGTCTGTTGCTGGCTGCGATGAGTGCGGCGGCCGAGGGCGAGAGTCAAACAGCCGTTGATATCTGGGCCAGTCTGCTCAAGCCCAAGTACTTCGGTGATACGCCGCTCACCGAGGGGCGCGCCGTCATCGATATGAAGACCCCTTATCGCTCCGAAGACGCAGCCTTCACGCCGGTCTCGATCAGCGCCGGCATTGCCAAGAGTGAGGCGCGCTACATCAAGGACATCTACGTCTTTGTCGAGAACAATCCGCAACCGCTGGCCGGCATTTTTCATCTGACCCCCGCCTCGGGACGCGCTGATCTCGCGTTACGCGTGCGCGTTGATCAGTACACCAACATCCGCGTGGTGGCAGTGTTGAATACCGGCGAACATCACCTCGTCACCAACTTCGTCAAAGCCCAGGGCGGATGCTCGGCACCCGCCGCCGGTGATTTCGACAAGGCGATGGCGCATATCGGCGAAATGAGATTCCGCGCGGTCAGCGACGACCACCATGCGGACCTCATGATAGGTCAGTTTCTGTTGAGTCATCCCAATGTCACCGGCATGCAGAAAGATCAGAAAACCCAGTTGATTCGACCTGAGCATTACGTCAAGACCATTCGCCTGTACGAAGGCGACACGCTGCTGATGACTGCCGAGACCGGTTTTTCGGTGAGTGAGGATCCGAGCTTCCGCTTTTTCTTCCGGCCCGCTGGCGGCAGTGAAATCCGCGCCGAGGTCGAGGATTCCAAGGGCATGCAGTGGCGGGAGACTTTCAAGATCAAGGGCTGAGTGTGGTGCATGGCGCGATGCCGGTAGCACGCCCTTGGCCGCACTCACGGAGCGCTGACTCATGAACTTCAATTTTCGCCAACGTTTGCGCGCCGGCGACACCTTGCTCGGCACCATCGTCACGCTGGAGGCGCCGGAGGTGGTCGAGGCGTTGTGTCATATCGGCTATGACTGGTTGTTCGTCGAGACCGAACACGCACCACTGGCGCCGCCCGCCGTGCAACGTATCGTGCAGACCGCCGGCAATACGCCGTGCATGGTAAGGCTGTCGCGCGGCGATGAGATCTCGATCAAACGCGCACTGGACGCCGGTGCCGCCGGCATCATCGTGCCGCAGGTCAATTCGGCTGCCTACGCGCGTCTGGTTGTCAGCTATGCCAAGTTTGCGCCGATGGGCAGTCGCGGTTTTGGTCTGTCGCGCGCGAGCATGTATGGACTCAATGCCGAGGATTACGTGGCGCGTGCCAACGATGGCACCTCGGTCATCGTGCTCGCCGAACACGTCGATGCGGTGGAGAACATTGAGGAGATTTGTCAGGTCGAAGGTGTCGATGCGGTGTTTATCGGCCCGTATGACCTGTCGGCGAGTTTCAATAAAATCGGCCGCGTGCATGACAGCGAAGTGGTCGATGCCATCAACCATATCCGCACGGTGTGTCGCGCTCACGATATGCCGGTTGGCATCCATGGCGCCACGCCCGAGTTTCTCCTGGCGCGTATGCGCGAAGGTTTTTCGCTGGTGTCTGCCAGTGCTGACATTGCAATTTTTGCCGCCGGCGCGCGGCAACTGCTCGACACGCTGCGCGGAGGCGGAAACTGATGGACGCTGAACTCAAACAAGCCCTGCTGGAACTCGATTGCGCGTCGTTTGCCGATGCCGATAAATCGATGCGCGTGATGGATAGCGGCCTGCGCGCCATCAACCGCGGCGTCAAGCTGGTGGGCGTGGCGCGCACGGTGCGCTGCCACGAGGATTTTCTCGCCGTGATTCGCGCGCTCGATGTCGCGCAGCCGGGCGAAGTGCTGGTCGTCGATACGCAGGGTAGCAGCCGTGCGGTGGTCGGTGAGCTGTTTTCGATGGAAGCCGAGCGTCGTGGCCTGGCTGGCATCATCGTTGATGGGCCGGTGCGCGATGTCAGCACGCTGCGCACGCTTGTGTTGCCGGTCTACGCGCGCGGCCTGTGTCCGATGTCGGGCACCATCCGTGAACTGGGTGCACTGCAGGTGCCGGTAGTGTGTGGAGGTGTTGCGGTCAATCCGGGCGACATCGTGATGGGCGACGATGACGGGCTGCTGGTCGCAAGCGCCGCCGAGTTACGCGCGCTGATTCCCGCCGCACGCGAGGTCGAGGCGCGCGAATTAAAAGTGCGCGCACTGATGGCGGGCGGCCGCAGCCTGACATCCATGCTGAGTTTGTCCGAACATGTGGAGGCCCTGCAACGCGGGGTCGCGAGCAAACTCGCCTTCAAACTTGACGAGTAAACGGATAGACCCATGGGACGAGCCGTGATTGCGGCTGACGGCTCACCCTCGTCATCATCAATTGCGCGGCGCGATCAGCGCAACGTAACATGCGGCATTGCCCGCGACCCTCCGTTTCTGGAGGGTCGCAGATTCCACCCGAGGAGCATCCATGAACGGCGCCCATACCCTGCTCGATACCCTGGTCGAAGCTGGCATAGAAATCTGCTTTGCCAATCCGGGCACTTCTGAAATGCATCTCGTCACCGCCATCGGCAAGACCGATGCGGTGCGCCCGATACTGTGCCTGTTTGAAGGTGTGGTCACCGGCGCGGCCGACGGTTATGCGCGTATGGCGGGCAAACCCGCCATCACTTTGCTGCATCTCGCGCCCGGTTATGCCAATGGCATGGCCAATCTGCACAACGCCAGCAAAGCCCATTCGGCGGTGGTCAACATCGTCGGCGATCACGCGGTGTGGCATCACAAATACAACGCACCACTGACATCCGATGTGCCGGGGCACGCGCGTCTGCAATCAGAGTGGGTGCGGGTGTCAGCGTCGGCCGAGGATCTCGCGCTCGCTGGTGCCGAGGCGGTGCAGGCTGCGCGCGGTGGCGCGGGGCGCATCGCGACGCTCATCGTGCCGGCCAACCACGCGTGGGAACCGGCGCAAAAATCCTATGACCGGTTGCAACCCGAGGGTTTGAGCGAAGTCGCCGAC
>CAMCBY010000100.1 GCA_945873015.1 Klebsiella pneumoniae | reverse complement strand
TGACCTCGTTGGCAAGCGCCACCTGTGCAGTATGGATAGCCCACTTGCCTTCATAGCCGAGCGCCGCAGCGCGCCGCGCGGCTGCGATAAAACCATCACCATCGTGAATATCATCGAAGGGCCCGTCGATGGCGCGCAGGCCGTGCGCCCGACACGCAACCAGCACGCGCTGCATGCTGGCATGCCATTGGTCGCCCGGGTAATCGGGATTCAAACCGCCGATGGAGACCGTACGCGCATGACAACTGGCGGCGTAATCGGCAATGCTGAAGTGCAATGCCTCAAGGCGCGCACTGCTGTGGGCAATGGCTTCGACATGCGCCATTCCGAGCGTCGTTTCAATCCTGGCCTCGAGGCCGATACGTTCGGGCAGTTCGCAAGCCATTTCCAGCTGACTCAACAGGCAATCGACCATGTAGATGTCGGCCGCCACACCGGCGCGCGGAATCAACAGGGTGGCGATATGTGCGCCCGCCTGTTCCACCAGTTCGATGACATCGCGATACATGTAACGCGTGTCGAGCCCGTTGATGCGCACGCTGACGCTCTTGCCGTGGCCGCGCCAGTCGAACTCATTGAGCGCAGCGATGACATTGGCGCGCGCCGTCAGCTTGTCGCCCGGCGCCACCGCATCGGCGCAATCGAACAGCACATAGTCCGCGTCACTGTTGAGCGCAGTCTCAAACCACTGCGGGCAGCTGCCGGGCACCGCCAGCAGGCTGCGTTGCAGCCGTGCGCGGGCGCTCGGATATTGGGTAAAGCTCAAAGAGGTCTCCGTGGAATTTGTAGGTGCGATTTCAATCGCACATTGGATAAGGATGTCGAATGTGCGATTGAAATCGCACCTACAGTGGGATCCCTTGCGGAGCCGACGTGGCAATAGCTGCCACGCCGGTCCGCTTGCACAGTCCAGCGCCTCAGGCAGGCTTGGAGGTGGTACGCAGATATTCAGACGCGGCCCCGACGCCACTGCCCGGCACCACTTCGATGCCACTGTCGCGCAGTGCCATTTCGGTACCGGCCAGCGCCGACAGCACCATGATCTCGTTTAAATCGCCCATGTGACCGATGCGGAACACTTTGCCGGCGACGTCACCCAGACCGCCACCGAGCGACAGGTTGTAACGCGCATAGGCGTTCTTGACCACGTCGTTGGCATTCTTGTCTTTCGGCACCACGATGGCGCTGACGGTGTTTGAATAGCTCAGCGGGTCACGCGCGCAGAGTTCCAGCCCCCACGCCGCGATGCCTTTGCGCACGGCCTCGGCATAACGCGCATGACGCGCATAGACATTCGGCAAACCTTCTTCGAGCAGCATGTTGATGGATTCGCGCAAACCGCGAATCAAAGTCATGGCCGGCGTGTAAGGAAACCAGCCATCGGCGTTCATGCGCATCTGGTCGTCGAAGTCGAAATAAGCGCGATGGCACTTGGCGCTCTTGCGCCATTCGAGCGCCTTCTGACTGACACCGACCAGACCCAGACCGGTCGGCAGCATGAGGCCCTTCTGCGAACCGGACACCGCGATGTCCACGCCCCACTCGTCCATACGGAAATCGATGCAGCCAATCGCGCTGACGCCATCAATCATGAGCAAGGCCGGGTGCTTCAAGTCATCGAGTATCTTGCGCACACGGGGAATATCACTGGTGACGCCAGTCGCAGTCTCGTTATGAGTGACCAGCACCGCTTTAATCTTGTGTTGTTTGTCAGCGCCCAGAATCTCCGCGTAGCGGTCATAGGGCACGGCTTCGCCCCACGGTGCTTCGACCAGCGTCACTTCCATGCCATGTTTGCGGCACAGTTCGGCCCACAGATGGCTGAACTGACCGAAACGCGATTGCAAAACGCCGTCGCCGGGCGACAAGGTATTGGTCATCGCCGCTTCCCAGCCGCCGGTACCCGAGGAATTAAAAATGAAGACCTGACCGGCAGTGGTCTGGAAAATCTTCTTGATGTCCTCGAACAAAGGCTTGGCGAAGTCCGGGAAGTCACCGGCACGGTGATCTTCGAGCATCACGTCCATCGCGCGACGGATGCGCTCGGGAATATTGGTCGGACCAGGAACGAACAGGTGATTTCTTCCAGGCACAGAGAATCCTCCGGTTGGGATCCGCTACCGGAAACCGCTCTCTAGCAACTACAGAGTATTTCGCGCGGGCAGATTGGGTTGAACGCGCCCGGCACGGGAGGGTGCGCGGGCCGCGACACTGTACACGGCCGAGTGGGTCCCAACAAGGCAACAGGACAACCAGGCAAACCCCGCGCGGGCGGCCGCCGCTCAGCCCAAGGTTGCCAGCGCGTGGGCGAGGTCGGCAATCAGATCGACCGGCTCTTCAAGGCCGATGGACAAACGGATGAGGCCTTCGCGTATGCCCATCTCATCGCGCTCAGCCTGACTCACGCGTCCGTGAGTGGTGGTCGCCGGATGGGTCACGATGCTCTTGGCGTCGCCGAGATTGGCGGTAATGGAAAAATATTTCAGCGCATCGACGATAGACCAGGCGGCGGCCCTGTCGGCCACTTCGAAACTGACGATGCCACCGAAGTCCTGCTGCTGACGCCGCGCAAGCGCGTGTTGCGGATGACTGGCGAGGCCCGGGTAATGCACACGCGCAACCTTGTCATGTTGCTCCAACCAGTCGGCCACCCGCGCGGCGCTCTGGCTATGACGCTGCATACGAATGGACAAGGTCTCCAGGCCTTTGAGAAACACCCACGCGTTGAACGGACTCATGGTCGGCCCGGCAGTACGCAGGAACGGAAACACTTTGTCGTTGAGCAATTTTTCCGGCCCGACAATCGCACCGCCGAGACAGCGGCCCTGGCCGTCGAGATATTTGGTCGCCGAATGGATCACCACATCGGCACCCAGCGCGAGCGGCCGTTGCAGCACCGGCGTGCAGAAACAGTTATCCACCGCAAGCAAGGCGCCATGCTGTTGCGCAAGCTGTGCGAGCGCGGCGATGTCGGCCAGTTCGGTCAGCGGATTCGAGGGCGTCTCGACAAACAGCATGCGGGTATTGGGCTCAAGTGCTTCGCGCCATGCCTGTTCCGAGGTCATGTCGACGAAAGTCGTAGTGATGCCAAAACGGCCCAACACGTTCTTGAACAGATTGACGGTGGTGCCGAACACACTGCGCGATACGACCACATGGTCGCCCGCCGACAGCACCGCCATCATGAGCGTTAAAATTGCGCTCATACCGGACGCAGTCGCCACGCAACGCTCACCGCCTTCGAGTGCGGCGAGGCGTTGCTCAAAGGTGCGCACGGTGGGATTGGTGAAACGGCTGTAGACGTTGCCCTCTTCGGTGCCGGCAAAACGCGCGGCAGCCTGCGCGGCCGATTCGAAGCAGAAGCTCGATGACAGAAACAGCGCTTCGCTCTGTTCCATCTCGGCGCTACGCACCTGACCGGCATGACAGGCCAGCGTTGCCAGCCCAAGCTCGTTGTCGTAGTCCACCATCATGACCTCGAAGAAAAAAATGAACGGTCGGCGCCTTGCGGCAGGCAGGGCAAATCAGGGCCGGAGCGGAGACGAAAAAAAACCCGCCATGGCGCGGCCAAAGCAGGTTGTGCTTCGCTTTAGCCGCTTTTCTAACGCGCCCGCAAGCTGATTCAAATCGGCGCTGGGCCGAACCGTAATCAAAGCGGCGCAGCGAGTCAATCGACTGGCGATGAGATGTGCACGATAGCGACGAACGCCGTGCAGGGCGCCGGCTTATCCGTCATTTCGCACGGTTTGGGCGCGCCGACGGGCGCCCGGCACGGCCGCCACAGAGCCTGTCGCGTGCCGCTCACGCGTCGATGGAGATGTTTCCAGCCGTGGTAAACAAATCACGCAGCGAATCCTCGTCGCGCGAACGCTCGGCCTTGGCTTCGTCGGCGCGGGCACTGCCGACCTGACGCAGGTAGAGGTCACTGACATCGCCGGTCACGTAGTGGCCGCTGAAGCAGGACTGTTCGAATTCGGTGATACGACGATTGCCGCGACTGGCGGCATCGACCAGCGCATCGAGATCCTGATAGATAAGCCCGTCGGCGCCGATCAGGCGACAGATCTCTTCTTCGGTACGGTCGTGCGCGATCAATTCCTCGGCGGTCGGCATATCGATGCCATACACATTCGGGTAGCGCACCGGCGGTGCGGCCGAGGCGAAATAGACCTTGTGTGCGCCGGAGTCGCGCGCCATCTGGATGATCTGCCCGGAGGTCGTGCCGCGCACGATGGAGTCGTCCACCAGCAGCACGTTTTTGCCCTCGAATTCGAGATCGATCGCGTTCAGTTTCTGGCGCACCGATTTTCGCCGCAACGCCTGGCCGGGCATGATGAAAGTGCGCGGGATGTAACGATTCTTGATGAAACCTTCGCGGTAATTCACACCCAGGGTATGGGCCAGCTCCAGCGCCGCCGTGCGTGCGGTGTCCGGTATCGGAATCACGACGTCGATATCGTGGCCCGACCACTCACGTTTGATTTTCTCGGCCAGTGCTTCGCCCATACGCATACGCGCTTTGTGCACCGAGATGCCGTCCATGATCGAATCGGGCCGCGCGAAATATACGTGCTCGAAAATACACGGCGTGTAGTGCGTGACCTTGGCGCACTGCTGGGTGAACAATTCACCCGCCTTGCTGATGAACACCACTTCGCCCGGTGCGACATCGCGCACCAGTTCATAACCCAGGGTATCGATGGCGACCGATTCCGAAGCCACCATATATTCGCGACCCTGCTCGGTATCGCGATGGCCATAGACCAACGGACGGATGCCATAGGGGTCACGGAACGCAACGATACCGACGCCGCTGATCATCGCGACCACCGCATAACCACCGGAGCAGCGTTCATGCACGCGTGCCACGGCACGAAACACGTCGGCCGCATCAATGCGGAATTTATGCAGGCTCTGCAGCTCATGGGCGAACACGTTGAGCAGCACTTCCGAATCAGATTCAGTATTGATATGGCGCAGGTCGTCTTCGAACAGCTCCTGCTTCAACTGCGCGGCGTTGGTCAGATTGCCGTTGTGGGCAAGCGTGATGCCGTAGGGCGAATTGACATAGAACGGCTGCGCCTCGGCCGTGGACGACACCCCGGCGGTTGGATAACGCACATGGCCGATGCCCATACGTCCGCGCAGATTGACCATGTGGCGGGTATGGAACACGTCGCGCACCAGGCCGTTGGACTTGCGCAGGTAGAGACGCCCGTCTTCGTAGGTGGCGATGCCGGCGGCATCCTGACCGCGGTGCTGCAACACCGTCAGGCCGTCATACAACATCTGATTGACGGCGGTCTTGGCGACCATGCCGATGATTCCGCACATGCTAGGTACCGCGTTTGGAATAACTGAAGTGTTTGCCGAATTCGGGCGGCAATTGACCGATGGCGAGCAGGGCGGCGGACTGAAAGCCAACCAGCATGCGCGACTGTGCCCAGGATGGGTCGCCCGGCAAGGGTGTCAAACCGGCCAATACCACCAGCACCGTGACTATCGCCGCGCCGCGCAACATGCCGAACAGCGCGCCGAGCATACGGTCCGGGCCGCTCAGCCCGGTGCTGGCCATGAGCCGCCCGACAATAAAATTGATAATGCCAAATACCAGTAGAACGCCGACCAGTATGGCGAGAAAAGACAGCACCATGCGCGGGAATTCAATCGCGATATAGGGTGCGAGCATGACCGCGACCTGGCCCCAGAAGGCCATCGCCGCCCAGAACGCCACCACCCACGCGACCAGCGACAACACCTCGCGCACGAAGCCACGGAACAGGCTCAGTACGGCGGAGAGCAGGATGATGCAGATGATGGTGATGTCCGCCCAGTTCATGCCTTTCCCGGCGGTTGGGTAAGCGCGGAGTCTAGCAGACCGCCCCGCGCGACGGCACCGACAGCGCCAAGCTCAGCGCGCGGGGACCAGCATGCCACGCGCCTCGAACTGCGTTTCGATGCGCTGGCGCAGGCGCTCGGCCTCGGCCTTGCCCGGGGTGGGGCCCACCCGCACCTTGAACACCGTTGCACCCTGTTCGAGACGCGGCTCGGTATAGGCCTTGTAGCCAGCCGCCTTGAGCTTGTCGACCAGTTTTTTGGCGTTCAAATCGCTGGAAAAGCTGCCGAGTTGCACCGTCCAACTGCCGACGGTGGGAATAGTCGGGGCGGCTACTACAGATGGCTTGGGCTCGACCACTTTGGCCAGCGCGACCGGCTTGGTCTCAGTGCGGGTGTCGGGCCGCGCCTCGGGCGGTTTGACGCTGGTCCTGGTTTCGACCGCTTTCGTCGCGCTGCGCGTTTCCGCTGGCTTGGCAACGGCTTTGACTTCGACCGGCTTCGGCGTCGCACGGGTCTCGCTGACCATCGGCACCGGCCGACTCTCAGGCGACGGCCTGGCTTTAGCCGGCGGTTCAGGCGCGACGGCGGCAGGTGGCCTCGTCTCAGCGGGCGGGCGCACGCGCGGCACAGGCGGGCTCAGCCGTGGTTCCGGCGGCTGCATGCGCGGCGGTTCGATGATGACCGTCTCATCAACGCCCTGCGCGCCTTCCTCGAGCACCGCGCCATCCTCGACGGCGTCGACCTCAAGCGGCGGTTCACCACTGGCAGAGGGGCTGTTCAGCGGTGTCGGTTCAGCGGTACTGCCTTCACCGCTCTGCACGCGCGAAGGCGGCAGCGCGACGTCTTCATCGGCCTGCGCTTCCATCGCCGCGATGGTGTCGTCGCCGAGCGCCGGCGCGCGCTGTGATACATCCTCGGTCGGTGCCGGTGGAATATTCATCGAAGGCGGCACCGGCGATTCAACGCCGCCGTTGTCGAGAAAGATGGGAATAAAAATCACACCGAAAGCGACCAGCAGACCGGCCCCCACCACGCGCTGTTTGAGCTGTCTATCCATCATGGCGCGCCGCGCCTCTCGGCGAATTGTTCGAGCATCGCGCCGACGGTCAGAAAAGACCCCAGCACCAGCACCCGTGCACCCGGCTCGGCACTGGCGAGAATGGCGGCGTGGGCGGCGGCCACCGAGTCGTGGCTATGAGCGTCTGCGCGCGGCGCGAGTTCGTGCAGGCAGGCGGCGAGATCTTCGGCGCGGGCGCCGTTGACGCCGCCCAGGGTGGCGAAATGCCAGTGGTGAACGTGGGGCAGCAGCGGTGCGAGAAAACCGCGATGATTTTTGGTCTTGAGCATGCCGACCAGCGCATGGGTGTGCATCACGGGCGGCATGGTTGCGAGGGTCGCAGTGAAGATTTCGGCGGCCTGCGGGTTATGCGCAACGTCGACGATGTAATCGAGCTCGCGTGTGACGCGATGAAAGCGTCCCGGCAGGGTCACGCTGCGCAGACCCTCGGCAATCTGCGCGGCGTCCACCGGCAGGCGCTCTTTGAGTACATCGACAGTCTTCAACACACCAGCGGCGTTGCGTAGTTGATGGGCGCCATTCAGCGCCGGGTAGGGCAGATGCTGAAGCACTTCCGCGCCCGACCACCAGCTCCAGTCCTGGCCTTCGTCTTCGAACGAAAAATCGACACCGAGCACGACCGGCAGTGCGCCGACGCGCGCGGCATGTTCGAGCATGGTGTGCGGCAAATCGTTGTCGGAGCACACGGCGACGCGTCCGCTGCGCATGATGCCGGCCTTCTCGGTTGCTATCTGTTCGCGCGAGGTGCCCAGCCAGTCTTCGTGGTCAAGGCCGATGGCGGCGATCAGGGCGACATCGGCGTCAACGATGTTGACCGCATCGAGACGTCCGCCCAAACCGACTTCGAGGACCACCACATCGAGCGCGGCATCGGCAAAGATGCTGAGCGCCGCCAGCGTACCGTATTCAAAATAGGTCAGCGCGACTGACTGGCGTGCCGCTTCGATACGTGCGAAGGCCGCCGTGATGCGCGCGTCATCAACCGCCACACCATCGATACGGATACGTTCGTTGTAGCGCAACAAATGCGGTGAGGTGTAAGCACCAACGCGATAACCGGCCACACGCCAGATAGTGGAGAGCAAGGCCACACTCGAACCTTTGCCGTTGGTGCCGGCGACCGTCACCACCACGGGCGCCGGCCGACCGAGCCCGAGTCGCGCGGCGACTTCAGCACAGCGCTCGAGACCGAGATCGATCTGCTCGCCGCGGCCGGCTTCCAGCCACGACAACCATGCTTGGAGTGGCGCCGTCGCGGCCGGCGTCAGCGCGGTCAGGACGTCGCTCCCCTGGGCTGCCATCAGGCGCGGGCAGGCGCCGCGGGCGGCGTGCGCTCGGCAACGGGTGCCGGTGCCAGCGCCACGGGAGACGGCTGGTGAGTCAGGATGGCGAGCAGCGAAGCGACGGTATGCCGCATCTCGCGGCGGTCGACAATCATATCGACGGTGCCGTGCTCGAGCAGAAATTCGCTGCGCTGAAAACCTTCCGGCAACACCTGGCGTACAGTCTGTTCGATAACCCGCGGGCCGGCGAAACCGATCAGGGCATTGGGTTCGGCAAGGATCACATCGCCGAGCATGGCGAGGCTGGCCGACACGCCGCCGGTAGTCGGGTCAGTCAACACCACGATGTAGGGCAGATGGGCTTCGCGCAACTCGGCAATGGCAGCGGCGGTCTTGGCCATCTGCATGAGCGAGGTCAATGCTTCCTGCATGCGGGCGCCGCCACTGGCGGTGAAACACACGTAGGGCAGGCGTGCATCGAGACAGCGGCGCGCGCCGCGCACGAATTTCTCCCCGACCACCGAACCCATCGAACCGGCCATGAACTGGAAATCAAAACACGAGGCAACCAGCGCAATGCCTTCGACGCGTCCTTCCATCACCACCAGCGCGTCGGTTTCGCCGGTCTCTTTCTGCGCAGCGCTGAGGCGGTCCTTATAGCGCTTGCTGTCTTTGAACTTCAGGAAGTCCTGCGGCGCGACGCCGGTCGCGAGTTCCTTGGGCCCATCGTTGTCGAGGAAGCGCAGCAGACGACGACGCGCGGTCAAACGCATGTGATGTCCGCATTTCACACATACTTCGAAGTTGCGTTCGAGTTCAGCGCGATACAACACGGCCTTGCATTCGGGGCAACTGGTCCACAGTCCTTCCGGTATCGAGCGCTTGACCGAACCTTCGGTGCGAATGCTGGCCGGCAACAGGCGCTTGAACCAGCTTAACTTACCGTCACCACTCATGCCGCGTTCTCCCTGCCATCGATGGCGTTGCGCAGACTGCGTACGAAACTTTCAAGTGCACTCGCAGCGGCTTCAATGTTCTTGCCATGCTGCTCGATGATTTCGACCAGCACACTGCCGACAATGATGGCATCGGCACTGGCGGCCGAGGCCGCCGCCGACTGCGCGGTGCGGATACCGAAACCGATGCCCACTGGCAGACTGGCCAGCCGCCTGGTCTCGGCAATACGCGCGTTGATCAATTCGATGTCGACCGCCTTGTCGCCGGTCACGCCTTTCACCGCCACAAAATACACAAAGCCCGACGCGTAGCTGCAGATCATGCTGATGCGCTCGCTGCTGCTATTGGGCGCAACCAGGAACACCTGGTCGACGCCCGCCGCCTTGACGACGCGGTTGAAGTCTTCGGCTTCCTCGGGCGGTAGATCGACCACCAGCACGCCGTCGATACCGGCGGCGTGCGCACGCTCAGCAAAACGTGCCGGTCCGACGTGCTCGAACGGATTCAGATACCCCATCAGCACCACGGGTGTGGTCGGGTCCTGCTCTCGGAACTTCGCTACGCAGCGATACACCTCATCAAGCGTGGTGCCCATCGCCAGCGCGCGTTCGCTGGCGCGCTGGATGACCGGCCCATCGGCCATCGGATCAGAGAACGGCACACCGAGTTCGATAATGTCGGCACCGCCGCGCACCAGCGCATGCATCAAGGCCGGCGTGGCGGCAGGCTCGGGATCACCGGCGCTGATGAAAGTCACCAGCCCCTTGCCGCGACACGCGGCCAGACGTTCAAAACAGGCACTGATACGGCTCATGTCTTTCCTCGTGCGCAGCGCGCTTACAGCGTGATGCCGTCGATGGTGGCAACGGTATGCATGTCCTTGTCGCCACGACCGGACAGATTGACCACGATGAACTGATCGCGCCGCATGTCGCGCGCGAGTTTGGCGGCGTGGGCCAGGGCATGGCTCGACTCGAGTGCCGGGATGATGCCTTCGGTGCGGGTCAGGTGGCGGAACGCGGCCAGTGCTTCCTGATCGGTGATGGTCTCATATTGCGCGCGGCCGCTGTCTTTCAACCACGAATGCTCCGGCCCGACGCCCGGATAATCGAGACCAGCAGAAATCGAATGAGTTTCTTCAATCTGGCCACACTCGTCCTGCATGAGGTAAGTGCGGTTGCCATGCAGAACGCCCGGGCTGCCGGCCGACAGCGGCGCGGAATGACGACCGGTCGCGACACCGTCACCGCCCGCCTCGACGCCGATGAGCTTGACGTCTTTGTCGTTGATGAAGGGATAGAACAATCCAATCGCGTTTGAGCCACCGCCAACACAAGCGACCAGCGCATCGGGCAGCCGCCCTTCACGCGCCAATGACTGTTCACGGGTTTCACGACCGATGATGGCCTGGAAATCGCGCACCATGGCCGGATAGGGATGGGGGCCAGCCGCCGTGCCGATGCAATAAAAGGTGTCTGCAACATTGGTGACCCAATCGCGCAAAGCCTCGTTCATCGCGTCCTTCAGCGTGCGCG
>CAMCBY010000099.1 GCA_945873015.1 Klebsiella pneumoniae | reverse complement strand
CCGGCAATAACGCCGGCAAACGCACCAACCGCGGCTTTGAAGGCCTGGCGCTCAGCCCCGATGGTCGTTTTGTATTCGCCATGCTGCAAAGCGCCGCCCTCGACGAAGGCGGCGGCACCGGCAGCGTCAGTCGTATCGTCAAGTTCGATGCTGCAAGCGGCACGGCAGTTGCGCAGTATGCCTACCAGATGAAACGTTCGGGTCAAGGCCAGGGCACTTCCTCACTGGTCGCGCTCAATGATCACGAGTTCCTGGTGCTCGAGCGCAATAATCGCGGAGTTGGTGTTGGCGCGGAATTCGCGACGGCCGATAAAGAGGTCTACAAAATCGATATCAGCAGCGCGACCGACGTCAGCGGTATCGATCTGGACAGCGGCACACCCTTCGTCGCGGTGAGCAAATCGACGCAGTTTCTTGACCTCGACATCAACCGCATCGATCTCGATGGTGATGGCGACGTCGAATCGGCCGGCAAGTCGCCGGAGAAATGGGAAGGTCTCACGATCGGGCCGCGTCTCAATGACGGCAGCTATCTGTTGCTGGCCGGCACCGACAACGACTACAGCGTGACCCAGAATGCGGGTGGTGGGCAGCTCGATGTGTACTTTGATTTCAACGCCGCCGATCCTTTCGCAGCGTCGATTCAATGTCCGCTGGATGCGGTGACGGGATGCACTTTCACCACCGGCGGCGCTGACGCGACACTCACCGCGCAGTACAGCCTGCTGCCGGGTGTGTTGCATGCCTACAAGGTGTCGGCTGCTGATCTGGGCAACTATGTTGCACCGGTGCCGCTGCCGCCGGCGCTGCTCATGATGTTGCCGGGTCTGGCCGTGCTCGCCGCGCGCCGCCGCCTCACCCGCGCTTAAGCACGGACCGACGTCACGCGGCGCTGACGCCGCGTGACGTCATGTGCTCAGCGCATCGCGCGAAAAAACGTGCGCACATCATCGACAAACAGGTCGGGGCATTCATAGGGCGCGAAGTGCCCGCCCCGCTCATGCACCCGATACTGCTGCAAGTTGTAATAACGCTCTGACCAGCGTTTCGGCATCAGCAGTACATCCTGCGGATAGACACCGAGCGCGGTCGGCGCTTCCACCACCGGGAACCGATCATGCGAGCGTCGCCACGGATTCATGAGCGCTTCTTTGTAAAAGCGCGCCGAGGTGCCGGCGGTCTGCGTCACCCAATAAAGGGTGGTGGTCGCGCACAAATGGTCTTTGTCCCAAATCGATTCGATATTGCCGTGGGTGTCGGCCCAACTGCGACGCTTTTCGATGATCCAGGCCATCTGCCCGGCGGGTGACTCGTTGAGGCCGATGGCGAGGGTCTGCGGTTTGCTCAGTTGCTGAAATCCATAACCGCTTTCTTTGGCGAAAAAATCGCTGTTGCGCGCCACCCAATCTTCTTCACCCGGGCCGTATTCCGAGGGCGCGGGCAAACCATTGGCATAGGCAATGCCGGGCGGCACATCGGGATGTTCGTCAAGGTAATGACTGAGCTGTATGGGCAGATGGCAGTACAGACCATGCAGTTTGTCGGCATATTTGTGGCCGAGCTGGCCGACCACCAGCGCACCCCAGTCGCCGCCGGCGGTGGCGAACTTGTCATAGCCCAGCACCTCGGTCATGAGTTTCGCTTCGAGATCGGCCGTGGTGTGAAAATTCCAGCCGGTCTGGCGATTGGGTGAAGAAAAGCCGTAACCCGGCAGTGAGCACAACACTACATCGAAGGCGTCGTCGGCCGAACCACCGTAAGCCTGTGGATCGGTCAGCGGGCCAATCACGCGTTTCAGATCCCAGAAGGTCCACGGCCAGCCGTGATGCAGCAGCAAGGGCATGGGTTTGCGGCCGGTGCCGCGCTGGTGAATAAAATGCAGCGGCAGTCCTGCCCAGTCCATGCGGAAATGCGCCAGTTCGTTCATCGCGCGCTCTGCCGCGCGCCAGTCGAATTCATGTAACCAGTAATCAATCAGACTGCGCAGGTAATCGGTGTTGAACCCGTATTCCCAATCATCGTTAGCGTAGTCATCGGCAAAGCGGGTGCGGCGCAAACGCTCAAACATGTCCTCGAGCGTGGCGTCAGGAATATCGATCACGAAGGGCGCGGGGGTCGTCATGGAGCTCTCCTCGGCTGCTGGGTTCGGCGGTTCTGAGTGCGTCGTGGTGTTGAACTTATACTCCAAAGCGACCCGGTCACGGCAGAGCGGGTAGCTCCCATCGACTATCCATCTGGTGGGCCAAAACTACCGACCACCAGGCACACTTGGCTCATGGGGCCTTCGCCGGGCACAATCAGCACCGCCCTCCATCTGGCCTGTGACTCGACCGTGCGCATACTGCTGGTTTCCGATCTCCACTACTCGCTGCCGCAACTCGACTGGCTGGTGCGCGTCGCGCCCACTTTTGACCTGGTGGTGGTGGCGGGCGACCTGCTCGATATCAGTTCCGCGGTTGCCATCGATGCGCAGGTGGTGGTCATGCTGCAATACCTGCGCCTGCTGAAAGAAGCCGGGCCACTGGCGGTCAGTTCCGGCAATCACGATCTGACCGGGCCGGATGCGCGTGGCGAGCAGTGCGCGCTGTGGCTGCAGGAAGCGCGCGCAATCGGTGTGCCCAGCGATGGCGATTCGCTGCGCATCGACGACACGCTGGTGACGATTTGTCCGTGGTGGGATGGTCCGGCCGGACGCGATGCGCTGGAAGCGCAACTGGCGGCCGATGCGGTCAAGCGGCCGGCGCGCTGGATCTGGGTCTATCACTGGCCGCCACTCGGTTCACCGACCTGCTGGACCGGGCGCCGTCATTACGGCGACACCGAACTCGGCGCGTGGATAGAAAGATTCAAACCCGATCTGGTGTTATGCGGCCACGTGCATCAACCACCGTTCAAGACCGACGGCGCGTGGGCCGACCGTATCGGCGACACCTGGGTGTTCAATCCCGGCCACCAGATTGGGCCGGTGCCGGCCCATATCGAAATCGACTGCGACAAAGGCAGTGCGGCATGGTTGTCGCTGCTGGGCGTGGAGGAGTTCGAACTGACGGCCAGCCACACGCCGCCACGCACGGTGTTCTGAGCGCCTCAGTATTCCGGGTCAGGATCGCGTGCCGAGCCGACCTTCGCCAGCGGCCGCTGGCGCTGACTCAATTCACGTAACACATCCGGAATCATCGACAGGCCCGGCGCGTCGCCGTACTGATGTCTGAGGTCGACCAGATAGGTGGTGATGAAATTGAGTCGTTCGGCAAGACCCATCGCGACCAGCGTGGTAACGGGCGGTGAGCTCGCCAACAAGGCACGGCCATCGGCCGCATGGCGCATGACCACCGGCTCGGTGGCCTCGACGGTCGCGCCGTAAACGGTATCGAGCAACACCGAGACCTCGCCCACCACCGCGCCAGGCTGGGTGATGAGGTTGACGACGATGCCTCCCTTGACCACGCTCAGACTGCCGGACACCAGCACCCAAATCGCCCCTGCCGAATCACCTTCGCGCAGCACCACCTCGCCCGCCGCGAAAGTGACCTCGGGCAGGTTCTTGGTCAAGCTCAGCATGTCGTTCATAGCGAAGTTCCAATGAGGGCGGTGCTTCACTTTCGCAATTGTCGGGGCATAGC
The DNA here is from genome assembly GCA_945873015.1 of Klebsiella pneumoniae. Taxonomy (GTDB): domain Bacteria; phylum Pseudomonadota; class Gammaproteobacteria; genus JADJYF01. Next base: position 7,118 of record CAMCBY010000099.1, on the reverse strand, counting down.
TCAACTACTGCGTGGCGTGATGCTCACCCCCTTGTAGGTGCGACAAATTCGCACATTCAGACCCAGCCTGGAGCGCCGTGGCGCGGCATTGAATGTGCGAATGAATTCGCACCTACAGGCGGACGCCTTTCGTCCTGCTGTGGGGCAGGCTTCGGTCTGATATTGCTAGGCACATTGCAGGACTACGTGTGGGCGCAGTGTCAGGCTAAAGCCTGACCCACAATAACCATCTCGTCCGTCTGTGGGTCAGACTTCAGTCTGATATTGCCAGGCACATTGCAGGACTACGTGTGGGCGCAGTGTCAGGCTAAAGCCTGACCCACAATAGTCACCGGACGCGGGCGGACGCGCTTCAACTGATGGTGCGCGTCACCTCGAGGTCGACCAGCAACTGCGCGGCGCTGCCGACCATGGTGTAGGACGCATAACTCGCGCCATCCACCGTGACGTTGCTGCCCAGCACCCAACCCTGACCACTGGCCGATACGCTATCGCCGGCATTACCGTCGATCAGCAACTGCCGGGTATTGGCGGCGAAGAATTCGCCGCTTTGGTCGGGCAGCGCCAGCACGTCTTGCAGGTTGAGGGTCACGCTGTTGTTGCCGCTGCCGGTCAGGTCGATACGCTCGATGCCGCTTAAGGTGTGGTCGCTGACGGCGGTCAGATCGAGATTGATGCCGCTGCCGTCGAGGCGCAGCGTGTCCTGGCCGCTGCCGCCGTCAATCACACGCACGTCGTCGTTCCACACCAGGATGTCGTCGCCGGCCGCGCCACGCAGCACATCGCTGCCGCCGGCACCATCGAGCGTGTCGTCGCCCAAACCGCCCACCAAGACCTCGTCCGCACTGGTTCCGAGCAGGCTGTCGGCAGCGCTGCTGCCCTGCACGCGGGTGGTGCCGGTGAAATCGCGACCGAAGATCACATAACTCGAGCCGGACTGCGCCTCGCCAGGACGGTCGGCCTGGTAGGCTCCCACCATCAGATCGTCGTAACCGTCACCGTTGACGTCACCAGCCGCACTCACCGCGCGACCACTGCGATCGAACGCGGCGGTACCGATGAGGCGCAGGCCCGTCACGCCATCCAGAGCATCGAGATTGATGTGCGCGTCGAAGCCGTCGGCCTTGCCGAAAAACAGATAGCTGGTGCCGGACAAACTACCGTTGACGTCGGTGCCGTCGGCGCCGATCAGGATATCGTCATAACCGTCGCCATTGACGTCGCCGGCTGCGCTCAAAGAAATGCTGGAGAAATCGTCAGCGCTGCTGCCTTCGAGTGCGAAGCCGGTGTCGCCATCCAGTGCACTCAGATTGACGCTCGCGGTGAAGCTGCTGCTCTTGCCGAACACCACGTAGCTCGTGCCGGAATCATTGCCATTCGGATTGGCGCCGAAAGCGCCGACCAGCATGTCGTCAAACCCGTCGCCGTTGATATCACCGGCCGAACTGACACTGCGGCCGGCGCGATCGTCTACCGCTTGGCCAGCCAGCGCAAAACCATTACTTCCATTCAGGCTGCTCGCGGAGATGCTGGCGGCAAAACCACTGGCCTTGCCCAACACCACATAACTCGCACCGGATTTGTCGGCGTTGGGGTCGGCAAACAGCGCGCCGACCATGAGATCATCAAAACCATCGCCATTGATATCACCAGCGCTACTGACCGAGATGCCCGCGTTGTCGCCGGCCAGCCCGTTGACTCTGAAACCTGTCGCGCCGTTCAGGCTCGCAAGATTGATGCTCGCGCTGAAGCCGCTCTCTTTGCCGAACACCACAAAAGCGGAGCCGGAGTCGGTGCCATTGTTGTCGGCACCTGAGGCACCGATGACGAGGTCGTCAAAACCATCACCATTGATGTCGCCCGCAGTACTCACATCAAAGCCGCTGTAGGTGCCGGCGCTACCCGCGAGGGTAAAACCGTTGCTGCCATCAAGTGTGCTGACGTCGATGCTGGCGGCAAAAGCGCTCGCCTTGCCGAACACCACATAACTGCTGTCGGCGTTATAGCTGCCGACCACAATGTCGGCGAAACCATCGCTGTTGATGTCCCCCGCCGTGCTGACGGAAAAACCATGCCTGTCGCTGGCGTTTTCGCCCTCGACACGGAAGCCGTTAGTGCCGTCGAGGGTGGCGAGGTCGAGTGCGGACGCAAAACCATTGGCCGCGCCAAACACTACGTAGCTCGCGCCGGTTCTAATCGTTCCGGGCACACCCTTGTCGACCAGCGCGGCGGACGCCCCTATCAACAAGTCGCCAAAACCGTCGCCATTGACGTCGCCCGCAGCGCTGACCGAAACACCACTCAGGTCGGCCAACGATGCGCCATCCAGACGGAAACCATTGCTGCCGTCGAGCGCGCTCAAATTCACCACGCTTCCGTTTAATACCTGCATGGCGGTATCGACATCAACACTGAGACCGCCGGCGGTGTAACGCGTGAAACCGGTCAGCACTTCGCCGCCATCGATCCAACTGCCGGCCAGGTTGAGCAGGTCGTCACTGTCGCCCGACACCGTGAGATGGTGGGGCGCATCACTCAGGCTGCGTACGCTCTGTACGTCGAGCACCACGCTGTTGCCGGCGCCGCCACTCAAGTCGAGCACATCGAGATTGCGCAACAGCGATTGACCGGTAATAAAACTGCCACCGCTGTTGGTGAAACGCAGCGTGTCGCTGCCACTGCCACCATCGATGCGCTGCACGCCGTCGCGCCAGGTGAAGATGTCGTTACCGGCGCCACCACGCAATACGTCGGCACCGCCCGCGCCGTCGATGGTGTCATTGCCGATGCCGCCGATGATGCGCTCGGCGCTGCTGGTGCCGGTCAGGGTGTCATCACCCGCGCCGCCGTCCTGATCGGTGATGGCGGTGAAGTCACGGCCGAACACCACATAACTCGAGCCGGAGCCACTGCCGTTGGGTGAGGCCGCGGGCGCCGCGACCAGCATGTCGTCGTAACCATCGCCGTTCACATCGCCGGCCGCACTGACGGCAGAGCCGCTGTTGTCTGCGGCCGCCACACCTTCGAGGCGCATGCCGGTCAAACCGGTCAGACTCCCGAGGGCGAGAGTCGCGCCGAAACCACCGGCCTGACCGAACAAGAGATAACTCGTACCAGACGCGGTGCCGTGCGGACTGGCGCCGTTGGCACCGACCAGCAGGTCGTCAAAACCATCGCCATTGACGTCACCGGCGGCACTGACCGCGCGCCCGCTGTCGTCGCCGCTGGCGACGCCGTCGAGACGGAATCCATTCGTGCCATTGAGTGCGCTTAAGGCCAGCGTGGCACTGAAACCCTCGCTGTTGCCGAACACCACATAACTCGAACCCGAACCCGCGCCATTCGGATCCGCGCCGGGCGCCCCGACGATGAGGTCAGCCACCCCATCGCCATTGATATCACCGGCCGCGCTGACATCGATGCCAGCGACGTCGCCTGTCGCCACACCGTCGAGCCGGAAACCATTCGTGCCGTTCAAAGTGCTGAGGCTGACAGTGGCAGCAAAACCATCGTCGCGGCCGAACACTACAAACGCCGCGCCGGCCACATCGCCAAGCGCGTCGGCGAAGCGGCCGCTCACCACCATGTCATCGAGGCCGTCGCCGTTAACATCACCGGCATTGCTGACAGCAGTGCCGCTCTCTTGATTGGCGGCCACACCATCGATACGGAAACCGTTGGTACCGGTCAGGGCGGCGAGGCTCAGGAACGGCGTGAAACCGCTGGCGGCGCCGAACACCACATAACTTGAACCTGCATTGCTCGCACTGCTGTCGCCGTACAACGCACCGACCATGAGATCGGCAAAACCATCACCATTGACGTCGCCCGCAGCGCTGACGCTGAAGCCAGTGCCGTCGCTGGCGGCCACGCCGTCGAGGCGGAAACCGTTAGTGCCGTTGAGGGAGGCCACATCAAAATTGCCAGCAAAACCTGAGCTGCTGCCGAACAACACATAGGCGCCGCCGGCTTCAGCGGCATCGACGTCGAGACCGCTCGCACCGACCAGGACATCATCAAAACCATCGCCGTTGACGTCGCCCGCAGCGCTGATCGTGCGGCCCAGGCCATCACCGAGCGCGAGGCCGGCGATACGGTAGCCATTGGTGCCATTCAAGCTGCCGAGATTGAGCGTGGCACTGAAGCCGGCGTCATCGCCAAACACCACATAACTCGCGCCCGTCTCAACGCCGCTGACATCGACCAGCGACGAAGCAATCAGCACATCACCAAAACCATCGCCGTTCACATCGCCCGCCGCGCTGATGGAAAGACCCGTCGCATCGCCCGCACTGGCCCCGTCAAGACGGAAACCATTGCTGCCATCGAGCGCGCTGAGTTCGATGGCGCCACCGATGAGACGGACAGCGGCCGCTTCGACCTGCAAGGTCGCGCCGGCCAGGGTGTATTGCGCATAGGTCACGCCGTCGATGTCGGTGTCTGCGCCCGCTATCCACGCACCGCTGATACTGAGGTCATCGGCGGCATCACCACGAATGCGCAATACATCGCTGTCGGACAGGCTCGCGACCCGCGCGCCATCCAGGAACAGGCGATTGGCGCCGCTGCCGCGCACATCGAGCACTTCAATGTTGCTGGCGGCGCTGAAGTCCGCAGTGTTGAGCACGAGATCACCGCCGTTGACCAGCAGGGTGTCATTGTCGCTGCCGCCATCCAGCAGCGTGTCTGCAGCGTCGTAGATCAGCGTGTCATTGCCACCCGCGCCCGCCACACTGTCGGCGCCGGCCGCGCCGTCGAGGGTATTGGCGCCGCTGTTGCCGGTCAGAATGTTGGCGAGTGCGTTGCCGGTACCATTCAGCGCGGCGCTGCCGGTCAAGGTCAGATTTTCCTGCTGCGCGCCGAGCACATAGGTGACGCTGCTGTTGACGGTATCGGTGCCGGCGTCGGTGAGCGCGGTATTGATTTCGCTGTCGACATCGATGACATAGGTGTCGTTGCCGTTGCCGCCGGCCAGGCTATCGACGCCGCTGCCACCGTTCAGGGTGTCGTCGCCATCACCACCGCTCAAAGTGTCGTTGCCGGTGCCACCGGTGAGGGTGTCAATGCCCGCGCCGCCGCTCAGCACATCATTGCCGCTGCCGCCGTTGAGACTGTCGTTACCGGTGCCGCCCAACAAGGTGTCGGTGCCGGCGCCGCCCAGCAACCTATCATCGCCCGTGCCGCCGTCGAGCCGGTCATTGCCAGTGCCACCATCGAGCCGATCGTTACCGGTGCCGCCGACAAGTCGGTCATTGCCGGCGCCACCGTTCAAAATGTCGTTGCCCGTGCCGCCGTTCAAGCTGTCGGCACCGAGGCCACCGAGCAGCGTGTCGATGCCAGCGCCGCCGAGCAGAATGTCATTGCCCGCGCCACCGTCGAGCCGGTCGGTGCCGCTGCCACCATCGAGACGGTCGTTGCCGGCGAGGCCGCTCAGTCGGTCGTTGCCGGCCAGGCCCAGCAGTACATCGGCACTGGCAGTGCCGACCAGCGTGTCGTTCCTGCCCGTTCCTCTTTTTGTCGCCATCGCGCTGGTCCTCTCATTGCTATGCCCGTGGTGATGGGCGTGCTCGGTTCGTTGTTCAAGCCGGGCTGGATGCTCACAAGCATCACCCGCAGTGGTCGGCGGCTGCCGCGCCAGCCGGAACAGGCCGTGTCAGTGTCTGCGCATGCGCCCGGCACCCACACGGGCCTCGGAATCTAACGGTTCCCGGCGCGCGCAACCAGACTTGGTCCACATACTGTGCGCGTGGTAACAATTCTCAACAAAAGAGGGTTTTAGCCAGTTCAGGTCGGCCGGCAAGCGTCACAGCCGCCGCGACCCGCGCGCGCGCACTCAAGACCTGCGCACCCCGCGCGTGCGATGATCGCCGCCCGTTGATGTCGCCCGGGCCATTCGCCCCGCCGCGCTCTCCTTCATTTCACGCGCGAGGCTCAAGGCTCCATGCTGTTTTCGCAATTGAATCTGCCCGCCGCGCTTGCGCAGGGCCTGAACGATGTCGAGTACATCGACATGACCCCGGTGCAGGCCGCCAGCCTGCCGACCATTCTCGCCGGCGGCGACGTGATTGCCGAGGCCCATACCGGCAGCGGCAAAACCGCGGCCTTTGCGCTCGGCCTGCTGGCGGCGCTGGACGTCGGCGTCAGCAGCGTGCAGGGGCTGGTGTTATGCCCGACCCGCGAACTCGCCGACCAGGTCAGCCGTGAGATTCGACGCCTGGCGCGCGCTATCCCCAATGTCAAAGTGCTGACCTTGTGTGGTGGTGTATCACTGCGTCCGCAACTCGCATCCTTGAGTCACCTGCCGCATATCGTGGTCGGCACCCCCGGCCGCATCCAGGAATTGATGGAAAAGCAGGTCTTGCCGCTCGCGACCGTCAAAGTGCTGGTGCTGGACGAAGCCGACCGCATGCTCGACATGGGGTTTGCCGAGACCATCGAACTGGTGGTGAATGCGGTGCCCGAGGTGCGTCAGACCCTGTTGTTTTCGGCCACTATTCCGTCTGAGATTCGTGACTTGAGCCGCCATCTGCAACGCACGCCACTGGATGTCAGCATCGAGGATGCCGACGCCCGTCCGCATATCGAACAGCTGTTCTTCAAGGTCGAAGCAGAGCACAAACTCGCCGCGCTGCGCGCATTGTTGCTCAACTACAAACCCGAATCGGCGGTGGTGTTCTGCAACACCCGGCATGAAGTGCGCAGCGTTGAGGCCTATCTCATCCAGAACGATTTTCCGGCCCTCGCCCTGCACGGCGAACTCGAACAGCGCGAGCGCGAAGAAATGCTGGTGCGCTTCGCCAATCACAGTTGTACGGTGCTGGTGGCGTCGGATGTCGCCGCGCGTGGTCTCGACATCGCCGAACTCGCGCTGGTGGTGAACTACGAACTGGCGAGCGACGCCGATACCCATCTGCATCGTATCGGTCGCACTGGCCGCGCCGGACGCAGCGGGCTGGCTGTCAATCTCGCTTCGAGTCGCGAAAGCGGGCGCCTGCGTGCAATCGCCGACGCCAGCGAAGAGGCCTTGCAGTGGGGCACGCTGCCCAGCGCCAGCGGCCGCCCGGCAGCGGCGCCATTCGTGACCCTGGTGGTCGATGCCGGACGCCAGGACAAACTGC
>CAMCBY010000098.1 GCA_945873015.1 Klebsiella pneumoniae | reverse complement strand
CAAGCGCCCGACCCTGCTCATCGATCTCGACCCGCAAGGCAATGCAACGATGGGCAGCGGCATCGACAAGCGCCAATTGTTCCGTTCTAGCTATGACGTCCTGATGGGCGACAGCAGCATCGAAGATGCGCTGGTGACCAATGCCACCGCGGGTTATCACCTGTTGCCGGGCAATGCCGACCTGACCGGCGCGGAAGTCGGATTGCTGGAGGAACTCGGGCGCGAAATGCGTCTGCGCCATGCGCTCGATGCGGTGCGCGAACGGTATGACTACATCGTCATCGATTGCCCACCGTCACTGAACATGCTGACGGTCAATGCGCTGGTCGCGGCCGATGCGGTGGTGATCCCTACCCAGTGCGAATACTTCGCTCTGGAAGGCCTGTCGGCGCTGCTCGAAACCATCGACAAAATCCGCCGTTTTCTCAATCCCGGGCTCAAGATTGAAGGTTTGTTGCGCACTATGTTCGACCCGCGCAACAACCTCGCCAACGATGTCTCCCGTCAATTGCTCGAGCACTTTGGCGACCAGGTCTATCGCACCATCATTCCACGCAACGTGCGTCTGGCCGAGGCTCCAAGCCACGGTCTGCCGGCGTTGATTTACGACAAATCCTCGAGCGGTGCGACGGCTTATCTGGCCTTGGCCGGCGAGATGCTGCGCCGCGAAGAGGCGAGTGCGGCGTGAATGCCGCGCGCAAGCAAGGGTAACGAGCGGCCATGAGCATCAAGAAACGCGGACTCGGACGTGGCCTCGACGCCTTACTGGGCCTGGGGGCTGACCAGGTTGCGATCGAGGAAGCCAATGGCGATCAACTGAAGATGGTGCCGGTCGACCTCATCCAGCGCGGCCAGTACCAGCCCCGCCTCGACATGAAGACCGACACGCTGCAGGAACTGGCCGATTCGATCAAAGCCCAGGGCGTGGTGCAGCCGGTGGTGATTCGCCCGATAGGCGACGGTGGTCGGTATGAATTGATTGCCGGCGAGCGGCGCTGGCGGGCCACCCAGTTGGCCGGCTTGAGTACCATCCCGGCCATCATCAAGCGCGTGCCCGACGCCCAGGCCATGAGTATTGCGCTGATTGAGAATATCCAGCGCGAGCAACTCAATCCGGTCGAAGAGGCATTGGCGCTGGAACGACTGATTCGCGAATTCAGCATGACCCACCAGGAAGTGGCCGACGCCGTCGGCCGCTCGCGCGCGGCGGTCAGTAATCTGCTGCGGCTGTTGGAACTGGAAGCGCCGTGCCGCGAAATGCTGGAGCGGGGCGATCTGGAAATGGGCCATGCCCGCGCTCTGCTCGGTCTGAGTGGCGCAACGCAGGTCGAGGCCGGGCGCAAAATAGCGACTGCTGGCCTATCGGTACGTGAGGCCGAGGCGCTGGTGCGGCGGCTCAAAGGCGAACACGCCGACAAACCCGCTGCGCCCAAGCGCGAAATCGACCCGAATGTGCGCGAGCTTGAGCAATCGCTGTCGGAGCGACTCGGTGCCGAGGTCGCAATCCGCCAGGCGGCAGGCGGCAAAGGCAAGGGCACGCTCGTTATCAGCTACGGCTCGCTGGATGAGCTCGATGGCATTCTTGCCCACATCAAATAGCCACGCGTTCAGCATCGTTGCGCGGGCCGTCGGGCACGCAGGCCGCGCTCAAAACCCACAGGTATTACTTCGTAAGAATGGGGTTTTGCCTGCACGCTGCATGCGCACTGACGGCGTCTGCACAAGTTTGGGGTGGCAACTTGTAAACTTTTCGCAGCCAAGGCTTGCCGCGCTGCGGCATGACCGGCTAAACTCGCCGACTTAACGCCAGCAGAAGAAAGCGTGCTCACAAGTCAGCGCCAAAACGGCGTCGCTCGTGGACCACAGCGCGAGCGCGCGCAGCACGCCATGAACAAGCTGATAGTCATGCAGGCACTGGCTGCGGTGATTGGCACGTTCATTCTCGGTGTTTGGCTCGGAAAGACCGCGGCTTATTCGGCCTTGGTCGGCACTGTCATCGCGATCGTGCCCAATGTCTATCTGGCCAGACGCCTGCTGCGGCGGGGACCTGGCGCAACGCCGAGCGAGTCGTTGCGCGGAATTTATACGGGGGAACTCCTCAAGATCGCATTCACGATTGCATTGTTCGTGATTGCGATTCGGCTCCTGGACGTCGTGTTCCTGCTAGTCGTCGCGAGTTATCTCGCGATGGTTGCGGTCAACTGGCTGGCGCTGCTGTTCATCGATGTCGGTGAAGCACCGCGGTCGCCGACGCCGGGCGCTGGTTCCTCTTTGTAAGGACGATTGGAAGAAATTCGGAACACGTCAATGTCATCGGGATCACCCGCCGAATATATCGGTCATCACATCCAGAACCTGACCTACGGGCGTCTGCCCGATGGTTCACTGGGTTTTGCGCATACCGCCGCGGACGCCAAGGCGATGGGTTTTATGGCCATCAATGCCGACACCATGGGGTGGGCGTTGTTGTGTGGTTTTATATTCTGTTACTACTTCCGTAAGGTCGCGGCCAATGTCTCGGTCGACAAACCTTCGCGCTTGCAGTTGCTCATCGAGATGGTGGTCGAAATGGTGGCCGGCAGCGTCAAGGACGCCTTCCACGGCCGTAACGCGCTGATTGCACCGCTGGCGCTGACGATATTCGCCTGGATCTTCATGATGAACCTCATGGATCTGGTGCCGGTCGATGTGGTGCCGATGCTCGCCTCCGCAGCCGGTCTCGGGCATATGAAAATGGTGCCGACTACCGACGTCAATGCCACTTTCGGCATGTCGCTTTCGGTCTTCCTGCTGATGATTTATTACGGCATCAAGGTCAAGGGCATCGGTGGATTCGCGGGCGAATTCCTGTTTCATCCCTTCGGCAAGTGGATGGTGATTGCCAACCTGCCTCTTGAACTCGTGTCCTTCATCGCCAAGCCGCTGTCGCTGTCCTTGCGACTGTTCGGCAACATGTTCGCCGGCGAGTTGGTGTTCGTGCTGATCACTGCGCTCATTCCGTTCTGGTTGCAGTGGGCGGTGTCCGTGCCGTGGGCGATTTTCCATATTCTGGTCATCACGCTGCAGGCCTACATTTTCATGATGTTGACCATCGTGTATCTGGGCCAGGCACACGAGAGTCATGACGACTCGCACTAATTAATCATTCAGTTTCTTTTTCAACGAAATTCATCAGAGGAGAATAACTATGGAATCTATAGTTGCCTTTTCGGCCCTGGCTGCCGGTGTCATGGTCGGTCTGGGTGCGTTGGGTGCTGGTGTGGGTATCGGTATCCTCGGCAGCAAGTTCCTGGAAGGCGCGGCCCGCCAGCCTGAACTGGTGCCGATGCTGCAGGCGCGCATGTTCCTCATGCTCGGTCTGACTGACGCGGTGCCGATTATCGCGATCGCGTTCGCGGCGCTCCTGATGTTCGCCAACCCCTTCCTCGGCCAGATCGCACACTAAGTCGCGGTCCAGAACTAAGGTAGGCCAATCGTCATGAACATGAATCTGACACTGCTGGGCCAGATGATATCTTTCGGGATATTCGTCTGGTTCTGCGTCAAATACGTGTGGCCGCCGATCATCAAGGCTTTGGAAGAGCGTGAGACGCGTATTGCCGACGGCCTGGCCGCCGGTGAGCGTGGCAAGCACGACCTCGAGCTTGCCGAGAAGCGTGCGACCGATCTATTGCGTGAGGGTAAGGACAAGGCCCAGGAGCTCATCGTGCAGGCGCAAAAGCGTCACGATGAAATCGTGGAAGCCGCCAAGGCCGTCGCGCGCGAAGAAGCCGATAGGATCAAGCAGTCGGCGGGTGCCGAAATTGAGCAGAACCGCAACCGGGCACGCGATGAACTGCGTAGTCAGGTCGCACGTCTCGCTCTGGTCGGAGCTGAGCAGATCCTGATGCGCGAAGTCGATGAAAAAGCGCATCGCGACGTGCTCGATAAGCTCGCAGCCAACCTGTAGCAGCGGTCATGCAAGAGAAACTCACCATCGCCCGTCCCTATGCCGCCGCGGCTTTCGCCTACGCCGTCGAGCATGGCGAGATTCCAGCCTGGTCGGCAAACTTGCAGACCCTGGCCATTGCGGTGTCCGATCCGGCTCTGGCCGGATTCATCGGACATCCCAAGGTCAGCCGCGAACAGCTATTGAGCCTGGTCTGCGATTTATTCGGCACGCAGCTATCCGCTGCCGGTCGCAATTTTATCGCTGCCCTGATCGAAAGCGAACGTCTGGAACTCGCGCCGGAAATCGCTCAACTTTATGAGCGCAGCCGAGCCAACGCTGAAGGTCAAGTCAAAGTCGAAGTGACTTCGGCCTTTCCCTTGAGCGATACGGAACGCGCCAAGATAGAAACCGCCATGCGCAGTCGTCTTGGCAAGGATTGCAAGCTCGAAGCGTCCGTCGATGCCGCACTCATTGGTGGCGCGGTAATCAAGGTAGGCGACTCCGTGATCGACCTCTCGCTGCGCGGCCGCCTGACGGCGCTCGCCCAGCAGGCGGGCTGAAGGCCGGCCGCATACGAAACTTAATTGTCTTTGCCGCAGAGGATTGCCATGAGCATCAGCGCAACTGAAATCAGCGAACTGATCAAGAAGAAGATCGAAGGCCTCAATCTGAAGGCCGAAGCGCGCACCGAAGGTACCGTGGTCAGCCTGTCTGACGGCATTGCCCGTATTCACGGCCTGTCGGACGTCATGCAAGGTGAAATGATCGAGTTCGCCGGCGGCGTGTTCGGCCTCGCCTTGAACCTCGAACAGGATTCGGTAGGCGCGGTTATCCTCGGCCAGTTCGAACACATTTCGGAAGGTGACACCGTGCGCTGCACCGGTCGCATTCTGGAAGTGCCGGTGGGCGAGGCCCTGCTCGGCCGTGTGGTCGATTCGCTCGGCAAGCCGATCGACGGCAAGGGCGACATCAATACCGGCATGACGCAGCCGATCGAAAAGATTGCGCCCGGCGTTATTCAACGCCAGTCGGTCAGCCAGCCGGTGCAGACCGGATTAAAATCGATCGACGCGATGGTGCCGGTCGGACGTGGCCAGCGTGAGTTGATCATCGGCGATCGCCAGACCGGCAAGACTGCGGTCGCGATCGACGCCATCATCAACCAGAAAGGCACGGGCATTAAGTGCATTTACGTCGCCATCGGTCAGAAGGCGTCGTCGATCAACACCGTGATTCGCAAACTCGAAGAGCATGGCGCGATGGACCACACCATCATCGTCGCAGCGACCGCTTCCGATTCCGCCGCCATGCAGTACATCGCCCCTTACGCTGGTTGTGCGATGGGCGAATACTTCCGCGATCGCGGCGAAGATGCCCTCATCATCTATGACGATTTGACCAAACAGGCCTGGGCCTACCGCCAGGTGTCGCTGCTGCTTCGCCGCCCGCCGGGCCGCGAAGCGTATCCCGGTGACGTGTTCTATCTGCATTCGCGTCTGCTTGAGCGCGCCTCGCGCATCAACGCCGAAGAAGTTGAGCGCCTGACCAATGGCGAAGTGAAGGGCAAGACCGGTTCGTTGACTGCGCTGCCGATCATCGAGACCCAGGCCGGTGACGTGTCGGCCTTCGTTCCGACCAACGTGATCTCGATCACCGACGGCCAGATCTACCTCGAAACCAACCTCTTCAACTCGGGCTTCCGTCCGGCTATCAACGCCGGCCTGTCGGTGTCCCGTGTGGGTGGTGCGGCGCAGACCAAGATCATCAAGAAGCTCGGTGGTGGTGTGCGTCTGGCGCTCGCCCAGTACCGTGAATTGGCGGCGTTCTCGCAGTTCGCCTCCGATCTTGACGAAGCGACTCGCAAGCAGCTCGAACGCGGCCAACGCGTGATGGAGCTCATGAAGCAGAAGCAGTACTCGCCGCTGTCCGTCGCACAGATGGCCATCAGCTTGTTCGCGGTCGATCGTGGTTATATCGACGAAGTCGAGCTGGCCAAGGTCGGTGATTTCGAAACCGCGCTACTCAGCTACATGGCGTCCTCGCACAAGGCATTGGTCGACAAGATAAACGAGACCGGCGATTTCGACGATGCGATTGAGAATGGTCTGAAGGCCGCTCTCGAAAGCTTCAAGTCGACCCAGAGCTGGTAAGCGCAACCTTAAGGTAGTCGAGCATGGCCGCAGCCAAAGAGATTCGCACCAAGATTGCGAGCGTCAAGAATACGCAGAAGATCACCAAGGCCATGGAAATGGTTGCGGCGAGCAAGATGCGTCGGGCGCAGGATCGCATGGCTTCGGCACGCCCCTACGCGGACAAAATGCGTCAGGTGGTTGCGCATATCGCCCACGCCAACAGCGAATACAAGCACCCGTTCCTGACCCAGCGCGAAGTCAGACGTGTTGGCGCGATCGTCGTCACTTCAGACCGCGGCCTGTGCGGCGGTTTGAATGGCAACCTGTTCCGTCAGGCCCTGCGCCAGTTCCAGAAATGGGAAGGTGAGGGCAAAGAACTTGACCTGTGTGTGATCGGCTCGAAGGGCGTGGGCTTTTTCTCGCGCATCGGCGGCCGTCTGGTCGGTCAGGTGAGCGGGCTGGGTGACGCACCACAGCTCGAACAGCTGATCGGCACGATCAAGATAATGCTGGACGCATACCATGAAGGGCAGGTCGATCAGGTGTTCCTGATCTACAACCAGTTCGTCAATCGCATGACCCAGAAGCCGGATTTCGAACAACTGCTGCCCTTACCGCCAAGTGATTCGGCGGATATGAAGCACCATTGGGATTACATCTACGAACCCGAAGCGCGTGAGGTGATGGATCAGTTACTGACCCGTTACATCGAGTCGCTGGTTTACCAGGGAGTAGTGGAAAACATCGCCTGCGAGCAGGCGGCGCGCATGGTGGCGATGAAGTCGGCGTCGGATAACGCCGGCAAGCTGATTGACGAGCTACAGCTCATTTACAACAAGGCCCGACAGGCAGCGATTACGCAAGAACTGTCCGAGATCGTGGCCGGCGCCGCCGCGGTTTAAACCGCCCGCCGCGCACATACGAACAACTGAATCAAAGCATCCGACTGAGAGGAACTTTAGCGATGAGTTCTGGAGACGTAGTACAGGTCATTGGCGCCGTCGTGGACGTCAAGTTCCCGACCGCAAGCGTGCCGCATATTTACGATGCGCTGAAAATCGAGAACACCGCGATCACGCTGGAAGTCCAGCAGCAGCTCGGCGACGGCGTGGTCAGAACCATCGCGCTGGGCTCGACCGACGGTCTGCGTCGCGGCATGGTCGCGGTCAATACCGGCGCCGGCATCATGGTGCCGGTGGGTATCAAAACCCTCGGCCGCATCATGAACGTGCTCGGTGACCCCATCGACGAACTCGGCCCGATTGGCGAGGACGAGCGTATGGTCATCCACCGCGAAGCGCCGAAGTTCGTCGAACTGTCGCCGACCACCGAACTGCTCGAAACCGGCATTAAGGTCATCGACCTGGTCTGCCCGTTCGCCAAGGGCGGTAAGGTCGGTCTGTTCGGCGGTGCCGGTGTGGGCAAGACCGTCAATATGATGGAGCTCATCAACAACATCGCGACCGAACACTCCGGTTTGTCGGTGTTCACCGGTGTTGGCGAGCGTACCCGTGAAGGCAACGACTTCTACCATGAAATGCAGGAAGCGGGCGTTGTCGACGTCAAAGACTTCCAGAAGTCCAAAGTGGCCATGGTCTACGGCCAGATGAACGAGCCGCCCGGCAACCGTCTGCGTGTGGCGCTGACCGGCTTGACCATCGCCGAGAAATTCCGCGACGAAGGCCGCGACGTGCTGCTGTTCGTGGATAACATCTACCGCTTCACCCTTGCTGGCGTGGAAGTATCTGCGCTGCTCGGCCGTATGCCGTCGGCGGTGGGTTACCAGCCGACGCTTGCTGAAGAAATGGGCAAGCTGCAGGAACGCATCACCTCGACCAAGACCGGTTCCATCACCTCGATTCAGGCGGTTTACGTGCCGGCTGACGACTTGACTGACCCGTCACCGGCCACCACCTTCGCCCACTTGGACGCGACCGTGGTGTTGTCCCGCCAGATTGCCGAGCTCGGCATCTACCCGGCGGTGGACCCGCTCGATTCCACCAGCCGTCAGCTCGATCCGCTGGTCGTCGGTCAGGATCATTACGACACCGCTCGCGCTGTGCAGAACACCCTGCAGCGTTACAAGGAACTGCGCGACATCATCGCGATTCTCGGCATGGACGAACTGTCGGAAACCGACAAGCTCACCGTGTACCGCGCACGCAAGATTCAGCGTTTCCTTTCGCAGCCGTTCTCGGTCGCGGAAGTGTTCACCGGCACGCCCGGCAAATACGTCTCGCTCAAGGACACCATCGCCGGATTCAAGGCGATCGTGGCAGGCGAATACGATCATCTGCCGGAACAGGCCTTCTACATGGTCGGCTCGATCGAAGAAGCGGTCGAGAAGGCCAAGAAGATCTGATCAGGCGACCAAAGGTCAGCGTAGAGCGAGATAGGACATGGCAATGACCGTACACGTGGATATCGTGAGCGCGGAACGCGCAATTTTCTCGGGGCTTGCCGAGATGGTGTGCGCGCCTGCCATTCTGGGTGAGGTCGGCATCGCGCCCGGCCACACCCCGCTGCTGACGCGGCTCGGGCCGGGTGAAGTGCGCCTCAAACTCGAGGACGGCAAGGAGCAGGCGTTCTACATTTCGGGTGGCATGCTCGAAGTGCAGCCGAGGGTGGTGACAGTCCTGTCTGACACCGCCGAACGCGCGGAAGATCTGGACGAAGCGGCGGTGATGAAAGCCAAAGAAGCGGCCGAGCGTAATCTGAGTGATCACTCCGGCGCCATGGACTACGCCAAGGCGCGCGCCGAACTCGCCGAGACTATTGCCCAGCTGCAGACCATCCAGCGTCTGCGGCGCCGCGGCGGACGCTGAGTCCGACTGCAAATCTGCTCATCGCGGCCGCTATGGAGGTGGTCGCGGCATCTGAATTATCGCGGCCTACGGGCCGCGATTTTCGTTAAATCTCCGCCGCGCATACTTTAAACTCGAACAGTCCAAGCGCTGAAGGGAGTGCCATGTCCGTCGCGATCGTCGTTCTTGCCGCAGGTCAGGGCAAACGTATGCATTCTAATCTGCCGAAAGTCATGCACCGCGTGGCGGGTAAACCGATGGTCGAGCATGTACTCGACGCCGCTGCCGAGGTCGCGAGCACGACACCCGTCGTCGTATTTGGTCACGGCGGAGAGCGCTTGCGCGAAGGCCTCGCCCATCGCGAGCTGCTGTGGGCCGAGCAGGCCGAGCAACTCGGAACCGGTCATGCCGTGGCGCAGACGCTGAGTGCACTTCCTGACGAGGGCCTGGTACTGATTCTGTATGGAGACGTGCCATTGTTGCGCGCATCGTCCTTGGCGAGCCTCATTGCCGCCGCCTCGACTAGCGGTTTTGCGGTGCTCACGGTCAGTATGGTCGACCCGCACGGCTATGGCCGTATCGTGCGCGATGAGGCAGGTAACGTGGTGCGTATCGTCGAACATAAAGATGCGAGCGCTGCTGAACTGGCAATCACCGAGATCAATACCGGCATCATGGCCATCGATGCCGCGCGTCTTAAGAGTTGGATCCCCAAGCTTGGCAACAGTAATGCACAGGGCGAGTACTACCTGACCGATTGTGTTGAGATGGCGGTCGCGGAGGGCGTGGCGGTCAAGGGTGTTCTGATCGACGACGCCGACGAGGCGATGGGGGTCAATAACCGTCGACAGTTGGCCGAGGTCGAACGTATCCATCAACGCCGCCTGGCGGACGCCCTGCTCGACGCGGGTGTGACTCTACTCGACCCGGCGCGTATTGATATTCGCGGCGAATTAATCTGCGGGCGCGATGTCGTCATCGACGTCAACGCGGTGTTCCAGGGGCGTGTGGTGCTCGGCGACAACGTTCGCGTGGGCGCAAATAACTTCATTGCGGATGCGACCATCGGCGATGGCGTCGAGATCCTGCCGAACTGCGTGATCGAATCCGCCACCATCGGCGCAGTGTCACGCATCGGACCATTCTCGCGGATACGTCCCGAGACCCATCTCGGTCGCGATACTCACATCGGCAATTTTGTCGAAATCAAGAAATCGGATATCGGCGAAGGCAGCAAGGTCAACCATCTGGCCTATGTGGGTGATGCCGAGATTGGGCGCTCGGTGAATGTCGGTGCGGGCACCATCACCTGCAACTACGATGGCGCGTTCAAGCACAAAACCATCATCGAAGATGACGTCTTCGTCGGTTCAGATACGCAACTGGTGGCTCCCGTTCGTATCGGCAAAGGTGTGACCATCGGTGCGGGCACCACCGTCACTGACGACGTCGAAGCAGACAAACTGGTCATAAGTCGGGTGCGCCAGAAAACCATCAGTGGTTGGCAGCGCCCGCGCAAGCCAAAATAATAAAACCAGAGCCTGGCATCGCGGCTGGGCAGACTCGAATTGAAGTGCTTCAAAGGAGAGGGTATGTCCACTTTGCCAGCCACCGCCGATCTGTATGACGTTCACGGCGATGCCTTGCGGGTCATGTCGCCGATATTTCGCGACTTCGGCGGCTTGCAGACCTTTGCTGGTCCCGTCGTCACGCTCAAAGTCTTTGAGGATAACTCCCTGGTCCGTGCCGCACTGGAAGAACCAGGCCAGGGCCGCGTGCTGGTAGTCGATGGCGGCGGCTCACTGCGCTGCGCATTAGTCGGCGATAACCTCGCGGAACTCGGACACAAAAATGGCTGGTCCGGTATCGTGGTCTACGGTTGCATTCGCGACGCGGCGCCCATCGCTACGATTGCCA
>CAMCBY010000097.1 GCA_945873015.1 Klebsiella pneumoniae | reverse complement strand
GCAGAAATGCATGACCTGCTGCGTGCCCGTTTGCGTAACCCTGCGGCGACGCTCGCGGATCTGGCCGCCCAGATCAGCGCCAACCGCATCGGCCTCGAGCGCTTGCGTACACTGTTCGCGAGCCTCGGCGCAGCGCAGTTCGAGGCTGGTCTCGCCGAGGTCAACGACTATGCCGAGACGCTCGCCCGCAGCGCACTGGCAGCGCTGCCGGTCGGACGTTACCAGTTCGCCGACGCGCTGGACGGCGACGGCATCGTGGCGGGCACGGTGCCACTGCGCGTCTCCATCACGCTCAGCGCCGGTGCCGCCGAAGTCGATTTCAGCGGCAGCGCCGCGCAGGTCGCTGGCAATATCAATTGTCCCCTGGCGGTGACCGCTGCTGCGGTCTATTACGCTTTTTATAGTCTGATGCCGGCCGATACCCCGCCCTGTGCCGGTTCCCTGCGGCCGCTCACGCTGATTGCGCCGGTCGGCTGCGTGGTGAATGCGCAGCGACCGGCGGCGGTGGCCGCCGGCAACTGCGAAACCAGCCAACGTATCGTCGATGTAATCCTGGGCGCGCTGGCGAAGGCCGTGCCCGAGCGCATTCCCGCCGCCAGTCACGGCAGCATGAATAATGTCGCAATGGGTGGCGCGGGCTGGGAATACTACGAAACCATCGGCGGCGGCAGTGGTGGCCACGCGCGAGGTCGCGGACTCGACGCGGTGCATTCGCACATGACCAATACCCTGAACACACCGGTAGAAGTGCTGGAACTCACCTATCCGCTGCGCATCCTGCGCTATGCAATCCGGCGCGGCACCGGCGGCGCGGGCCAGGCACGGGGCGGCGATGGCATCGAGCGCTGCTATCAGTTCCTCGCCGACAGCGAAGTGACGGTGCTCAGCGACCGCCGCGAGTTGCCGCCATGGGGTCTGGCCGGCGGCGCGGCGGGTGCCTGTGGCCGCAATGAATTGAATGGCGCAACCGTGGCGGGCAAATGTGAACTGGATGTCCGCGCCGGCGACCGCCTCTCGATTATGAGCGCCGGTGGCGGCGGTTGGGGCGAGGGCTAATCCCCCAGCGAATGCCCGTTTGAAATTGCCGACGAAAAACTTAGACTGGGTCTAATCGTCGCCCGCAGCCTGATTTCCGCGCGGCCGCCGGCACTACGAATCTACATATTAAAGGAGCGCGTATGGACGCCTTGGAACGCATCAAAAACATCGTCGAAACCAACCCCATCGTCGTTTTCATGAAAGGCACACCGCAGTTCCCGCAGTGTGGTTTCTCGATGCGTACGGTCGAAGCCCTGAAAGCCTGCGGCGCCGAATTCCACTCGGTCGATGTGCTGGCAGAGCCCGAAGTGCGCCAGAACCTGCCACGTTTCTCCGACTGGCCAACCTTCCCCCAGCTCTTTATCAACGGTGAACTGGTGGGCGGCTGCGATATCGTGCTCGGCATGTACCAGAGCGGCGATCTGCAACGTATGACCCAGGAGGCGATGGCCTGACCGCCAGCGGGTTTGTTTGAGGGTGCGCGCCGGGCTGAACGGCGCCACCCGCCCCCATCAGCGCCGGCCGGCGCTGCACTTCACGACTTCATCCACAAACACCCTCCGCGGCTGGCCTTTTCGACGGCTTTGAGCGCGTGCTCGTGCGCGGCCAAATCGTCAGCACTAGGCGCTATCACCGCGAGCTGCGCCGGGCGCTGCAGCGGTTTGGCTTTACCGCCGCTCAAACGTTCGTGTTTGCGACTGGCATCGAGTGCCAGTGTCGCCTGGCCGCCCGTCATCGCCAGGTAGACTTCCGCCAGCAGTTCGGCATCCAGCAGCGCGCCGTGACGTTCGCGGTGGGCGTTGCTGACGTCGTAACGCTTGCACAGCGCGTCTAAGCTGTTGCGCTGCCCCGGGTGCATCTCGCGCGCCAGCGGCAAGGTATCGAACACCGTGCAGTAATCCTCGGTACGCCCCCAGGCCGCGCCCAGCAGACCGAGTTCCATATTCAGAAAGCCGACGTCGAAACTGGCGTTGTGGATCACCAGTTGCGCGCCGCGCACGAACTCGACGAATTCCATTGCGACATCGGCAAAAGTCGGGCGCTCAGCGAGATCGGCAAGCGTAATGCCGTGTACCTCGACCGCACCCGCATCGATTTCGCGCTGGGGGTTGATGTACTGCTGATAGCGGCGCTCGGTGATGCGCCGATTGACGATTTCGACGCAGCCGATTTCGATGATGCGGTGGCCCTGCGAAGCCTCAAGGCCGGTAGTTTCAGTATCGAGCACAATCTGACGCATGGTCTCCCTCGCACGCTGCCGCAGTTATCGCGCGGTCAGCATTTCATCAATGGCGGCATTGGCCAGACTGTCGGCCAGTTCGTTGTCGACATGGCCGGCATGGCCTTTTACCCAATACCAACTGACCTCGTGCGCGCCACAGGCGACGTCAAGTTGCTGCCACAAATCGACATTCTTGACCGGCGCGCGGCTGGCGGTTTTCCAGCCCCGTTTCTTCCAGTTGTGCATCCATTCGGTGATGCCGTTCTTCACGTATTGTGAATCGGTATGCAGGTGAACGCGACTGCGGCGGGTCAGCGCGCGCAACGCTTCGATGGCCGCAGTCAGCTCCATGCGGTTGTTGGTGGTGGCCGCATCAGCACCTTTGAGGTGCCGTTCGCGGCCGCGATAGCGCAATAACGCCCCCCAGCCACCCGGCCCTGGGTTACCCCGGCAAGCGCCGTCGGTATAAATCTCGACGATGTCCGATTCAGTGTTCATCGCGCGCACCGCGGTTGGTTGCACGCATTCCCGCGCGAGTGGAAGGTTCGGCCACGCTGCTCGCCACCAGACGTCGGCGCTGGCGCCAACTGGCGCGCAGCGGCGTCAGTCCTTCCACCCGTTTGCGCGCGACGATCAGATACACATTGCCGAACAAGGGCCAGCAGAAAGCGCCCAGTCGTTCCATGAATTCGAGGTGACGATTGAAGGTGTCGCGCCGCAACGGCGGTCGATAGCTGCGGCGATCGATATGCAGAATGTCGAAACCGAGCAGTTGCAACCAGTCCTTGACCCGCGCGGCCGCGACAAAACGACCGTGCCACGGTGCCCGTCCCTGCCAGCGTGTGAGCAGCGAGCGCAGGCCGAAAAAACTCCACGGATTAAAACCCAGTATCACCACATGTCCTTCGCCAATCAGCACGCGTTCTGCTTCGCGCAACACACGATGCGCATCGAGGGCATATTCCAGCACATGCGGCAGCACCAGCACGTCGACGGAATTGGCTGCGAGCGGCAGGGCATCCTCGACGCCATGCAGGTCGGCGTCGCGATTGAGCGTGTGGCCAAGGTCGATGTGCAGCTTGTGCGCGACGCGGCTCGCATCGAGCAGCCCGGCAACGTGGTGACAGCCAAGCTGCACGATATGAAATCCGAACAGATCGGGCAGGAAACGGCCCAGCATGGCCCGCTCAACGTCCGCCAGCAGGCTCCCGGGCGGTTCGTCATACCAGGCACGTAAAGCGTCCGCGAGACTCGCGTCGCCGAACCCTTCGTTGGAATTTATTTTCATTTAAAACAGCTAGATAAAGGCCAGAACTCAAAATACTTCAAGGCTCGGAAACGACTCGAAGCTTGGCACGCGGCCGACGCGGCGTGCAACGCTTGGGGTTGACCTTGCCCCCCAGGCCTTTCTACATTACCCCCATGTTGGGGGGAAACCACATCCGTACAGGGGCATTCGTCGCCCTCTTGAGCGCTGCGCTTTTTGGCTGCACGGTGCCCGTGCCGTTTGTGCAGACCACCCCGAATTCAGGCCCGCAAGTGCAGCCGTTGGAGCTTCCTGCAGAGCAAGTCGCGCAGCAACCGCAAGCGCCGCTTGCCGAGCGCGACGAAGATGTCGTTGCAGGCCCCGACCTGTGGCACAAACTCGGCGATGGCCTGAGCTTGCACAAGACGCCGAATCATCTTCCGCGCAATCCACTCGGCAAGATTCAGTACGGCCGCAGCGTCATCGAAAAAGGCTCGCAACAATCAGAACCCTATCTGCACTTCGTATTGAGCGAACTCGATCGCCGTAAGCTGCCCTACGAACTGGCGCTGATCCCGCTGCTCGAGAGCGGTTTTAATCCCGCGGCCGGTTCGCGTGGTGGGCCCGCCGGCCTGTGGCAGTTGATTCCGGCTACCGGGCAACGTTTTGGCCTGACCCAGGACGCCTGGTACGACGGCCGGCGCGATGTGGTGGCGAGCACCGAGGCGGCCCTGCATTACTTCGAACACCTGCGTGATGAATTCAACGGCAACTGGCTGCTGGCAATCGCAGCCTACAACTGTGGCGAGCGCACTGTGCAGGAGGCGGTCGCCCGCAATCGCAATCGCGGCCGCGGTACCGACTTCTGGTCTTTGAGTCTGCCGGGCGGCACGCGCAACTATGTCGAGCGCCTGCTGAATGTCACTGCGGTGGTTGCAGACCCGTCCGCCTATGGCGTCAAACCCGCGGTGCTACCCAACCGCCCGTATTTCGATGTCGCCGATGTCGGCGCCAACCTGCCGCTGGCGCGCATCGCCGGCGCGAGCGGTCTCGGAGCGGATCAATTCCGCGCCATGAATCCGGCCTACACGCGTCAGACTACAGTGCGTGGCGCAACCCGCGTGCTGGTCAAACATGGCCATGGCGATGAGGTCGTGCTGGCGCTGTCGTCACTGACTGACGATGTGCGTCGTCTGCCGCCCGTCAGCAGCACTGCCACGGCCGACAGCGCGCCCAGCATCCGCTCCGGACGGCGCGAGTACACGGTCCGCGCCGGCGATTCACTGTCGCTGATTGCGTCCAAGGCCGGCGTCTCCATCCGTGCACTACGCGAATTAAACCACCTGAGTTCCACACACTTGCGTCTCGGCCAGGTGCTGCGGCTACCAGGCAGCCCGACGCGTGTCGCCGCCACCGGCAGCGCGCCCGCTCCGCTCGTAAAAAGCACGCGCAAGCCCGCCAAGACCACCGCGCCTGCCACGCATGTGGTGGCCAGCGGCGACAACCTGTGGGACATTGCCCGCCATTACCGCGTCAACGCCGACGCACTGGCAAAGGCCAATGGCCTGACCACACGCACCGTGCTCAAGCTCGGCCAGAAGTTGCGCCTGCCCAATACCAGCACCGCGCGCAGCGAAATGCCGGGCATTGCGCTGGCGAGCGCCGACGATACCGATGGCATGCGTTATCAGGTCCGGGAAGGGGATTCTCTGTGGACAATTTCGCGCCGCTTCAACGTCTCCGTCGACGCGCTCAAAAAGTGGAACGGCCTACCGACCAGCGCCACCTCTCTGCAACCCGGCCAACAACTGGTGGTGAACGGCAAAACCTGAGCGCGGCGCCTCACGTGCCGTGGCTGCCATCTGCGCCCTGCCTCGCCGCGAGCCGCAGAACATGATCCACGCCCGCACTTCGTCGTTGCCGATAAAACCTTTGCGCACCGCGCTCGCCGCGCTGTTGCGGCTGCTGCTGCGGGTCAAGGTCACGGGACTTGAGCATCTGCGTGCAGCCGGGCCGCGAATGCTGCTGGTGGCCAATCACCCCTCGCTCATCGACGGCTTGCTGTTGTTCCTGTTCCTGCCCGTCACACCGGTGTTCGCCGTCAGTCCGGCCACCGCCCGACGCTGGTTCGTACGCCCGCTGCTGCGCTGTGTCGATTGGCACGAACTCGATACACAAAATCCCAATGCCTTCAAATCACTGACCCATATCCTGCGTGAGGGGCGCGCAGTGATGATCTTCCCGGAAGGTAGGCTGTGCGCGACCAGCGCGCTGATGAAAGTCTATGACGGGCCGGCGCTGATCGCTGATCACGCTGACGCTGAGATTGTGCCGATAGCCATCGACGGGCCGCAGCATTCCTATTTTTCAGGCCTGGGCGACAAACTGCGGCGGCGCTGTCTGCCGCAGGTCACGCTCACGGTATTACCCGCGCGCAAACTCGCACTGCGCGACGACCTGCATGGCAGCGAACGCCGCGCTGTGGCCACCGATGCCCTGCTGGGTGTGATGCTCGAGGTCGCCTACGCGGCGACATTCCGTCATGAATCGCTGTTCGCGGCAGTGGCACGCGCGGCACACAAACACGGCATGGGCCAAGCCATTATCGAAGATGCGACCGGCGTCAGCCTCAGCTATCGGGCGCTGCTGACCCGTGCGCTGGTACTGGGCAGCGCACTCACCCGCCAGCTCTCACAGCGCGAGCGCATCGGCATTCTGTTGCCGAGCACGGTGGCCGCCGTCGTCACCTTGCTGGCCTGCACCGCACGCGGCCGCCAGGTCGCAATGTTGAACTTCACCGCCGGCGCGCGCGGCCTGGTGACCGCCATAGAGACCGGCAATGTGCGTCTGGTGGTGACCTCGCGGGCGTTTGTCGAGACCGCCAATCTGAGCGCCGAAGTCAGCGCCATCGAAGGCCTCACCAAACTGGTCTACCTCGAAGACCTGCGCGCCTCTATCGGTCCGCTGGCCAAACTCGGCGGCGCACTGGCGGCCCGCATGCCTCAGCTCGCCCATCGTCTGCTGAGCGGCGAGTGTGATCCGCAGCAGCCGGCGGTAGTGTTGTTCACCTCGGGCTCGGAAGGTATTCCCAAAGGCGTGGTGTTATCCCACACCAATCTGCTCGCCAACTTCGCCCAGGTGCAATCACTGCTCGATCTGACGAGCGACGATCGTGTGCTCAACGTACTGCCGGTGTTCCATGCTTTCGGCCTGTTGGGTGGTGTGCTGCTGCCGCTGCTGAAAGGCTGTCCGAGTTATCAATATCCGAGCCCGCTGCATTACCGACTGGTGCCGGAGCTGTGCTACGCGCTCAACGTCACCTGTCTGTTCGGTACCAATACCTTCCTGCGCGCCTATGCGCAGCATGGCGACGACTACGACATGTATCGCATGCGTTATGTGATTGCCGGCGCCGAGAAACTCACCGACGACACCCGCGCGCTGTGGGCAGAAAAATTCGGCGTGCGAATCTTCGAAGGTTATGGCGCAACCGAGGCCAGTCCGGTGATCGCCGTCAACTATCCACTCGCAGCGCGACGTGCCACGGTCGGCCGTTTGTTGACCATGACCGAGCACTATCTGGCGCCTGTTGAAGGCATCGTTGAGGGCGGTGAACTGGTGGTGCGTGGCCCGAACGTGATGCTCGGTTATCTGTTTCACGGCAGCGACGGCACCATTATTCCACCCTGGACCGAACGCGCCGGTGCCGGCTGGTATGCAACCGGCGACATCGTCAGCATCGATGCCGACGGTTATGTCAGCATCAAGGGCCGCGCCAAACGTTTTGCCAAGGTCGGTGGTGAAATGGTGTCGCTTGCGATCGTCGAGGAACTGGCCGCGCAGTTATGGCCGCAGGGCATTCACGCGGCGCTCGCGGTCGCAGATTCGCGCAAGGGCGAGCAGATTGTGCTGTTCAGCGACACCGCAACGGTCAATCGCACCGAACTGGTGGTCGCGGCGCGCCTGGCTGCCCACAGTGAGCTGGCGCTGCCGCGCCAGATAGTCCATCACGAGGCGATCCCGCTGCTCGGCTCAGGCAAGATCAACTATCCGGCGCTGCGCGAACTGTATCAGCGGCAACAGCACTGAACTGCGCCTGTCGCGCTCAGCGCGATTGGACCGAAATGCCGTTAATGGTGGCGTCGTAGTCCATGAATTTTATTTCATAGGTGCCACGCTTGAGCAGCTTGGCGACCTCTTCGTCGTTCACATATCCCGCCACATACGCCAGCAGTTCTTTGTCGCTCTTGCCAAACTGCTCGCGATGTTCTTCGAAGATCTTCGACAGTTTGGCGGCCTGCAGCGCACCGGAGAAGCGGTTGCGACGCTTGTCGTTGATAAAATCGCGGGCCGCGGCCTCCAACTGCTGTTCGACTTCCTCGCCATTAAAAGCCTGCGAATGCAGCTTGGGCGCGGACGCGGTGGCTGGCACTATCGCAAAATACACGCGCGGGTCCTTGAACTTGCGCAGAATGTCGCTCTCTATCGACTTGAGATCGAAATTGCGGCCACCGACCCGGGTGTTGGCGCCAAAGAAACCCATACGGTCCATCACACCGTTAGGCGATTTGCCGTCGATGACGTTCTTGATTACCAGCGCGTTGTAGACATTGAGCCAGAACGCGAGTTTTTCCTTGTCGTCGCTCAAGCTGTCGAGGTTGAATTCAGCCAATGATTCGATGTACTTGGTGAACCGCACATTACGCGCGATGGCGGGATAGTCGACAGAACCGTCTTTGACATTCTCGGCCAGCACGCCGCCGAACAATGCGTTCAGGGTGCGGGTATCAGCAGCCTGGGTGACGCTGGTCATGACCAGCAGCAATGCCAGCGCGGCGATGCGGCCAACAAGCTCAAGGGAATGGAATGATGCCTTCACTGGAGTTACCTGTGTCATGAACGAATTTCAATCTGGCCACCGTCGCGCGGTGACAAGTTTCGCGCGCCGCGCCGCGCCGCGCACAACCAGCGACAGGCGCAACAAAACCTGCACACGCCGCCCCCCACATATGGGGCCGGCAGTGTACACGAGTCATCGCACTGTGGCGGCGCATCGCCTGCGCCGGGCCGGGCTCTGCCACCCGCCACGCGCAGGGGCGCCGTCATGAGCCGCACACGGCGCGCGGCGCTGGCGCTGTTGGTGTTCATGCTGCTGCTGGTGCTCGCGCTCGACCCCGGCAGCTACCTCAACCTTGCGACCTTAAAAGCTGAACAGCAGCGCCTGGTGGCCGTGGTGGCCGCTGACCGCAGTGCAGCGATGGCCTGGGGGTTTGTCATTTACGCCGGACTGACCGCGCTGTCGGTGCCCGGTGCCGCCATCCTGACCTTGGCCGCCGGTGCGGTTTTCGGCCTCGGCTGGGGCAGTGTGCTGGTGTCCTTCGCCAGCACGGTCGGTGCCTGTGGCGCCTTCCTCGGCGCACGTTACCTGCTGCGTAGCAGCGTGCAGGCGCGCTTCGGTCATCGCCTGGAAGCCATCAACCGCGGCATCCGCGCAGACGGGCCGTCCTATCTGCTGAGCTTACGCCTGGTGCCGTTGTTTCCGTTCTTCGCGGTCAATCTGCTGATGGCATTGACACCGATACGCTTGCGCGACTTCTATCTCTACAGCCAGCTCGGCATGCTGCCCGCAACGCTGGTATTCGTGAATGCCGGCACCCAGCTTGGCCGTATCGAAAAATTGAACGATGTGTTGTCACCTGCGGTGCTGGTGTCACTGGCGGTGCTCGGTCTGTTTCCGCTGCTGATCAAACTCATCACCAGCACACTTAAGCGCCGACGTTTTGTCAGCGACTATCCGCCACCGTCCCAGGTCGACAGGAATGTCATCGTGATCGGTGCCGGCTCCGCAGGTCTGGTCGCCGCGCTGATCGCGGCCGGCGTACGCGCCAAGGTCACGCTCATCGAACAGGAGCGGATGGGCGGCGATTGTCTGAATACCGGCTGCGTGCCATCCAAGGCGCTGCTGAGAGCCGCGCGTCAGGTCTACGAGGCCCGCCATGCGGCCCACCTCGGCATCCGACATTCGCATGTGGAATTCGATTTCGCTGAGATCATGGCGCGCGTGCACGGCGTGATTGCGCAGATTGCCCCACACGATTCTGTCGAGCGTTTTGAGAGTCTGGGCGTTGAATGTATCCGCGGCGCGGCGCGATTGACGTCGCCTTACAGCGTCACAGTCGATGGGCGCGAATTGTCGGCGCGCGCGATCATTCTGGCTACCGGTGCCGAGCCCGCGGTGCCGCTCATCCCTGGACTTAATGAGGTTGGTTATCTGACCTCCGACACCCTATGGGGGCTACGCACGCTGCCAGCACGCTTACTGGTATTGGGCGGCGGGCCGATAGGCTGCGAACTCGCGCAGGCTTTCGCGCGCTTAGGCAGTGAGGTCACGCTGGTCGACCTGGCGCCGCGACTGTTGCCGCGCGAGGATGCCGACGTCTCTGACTTCGTTGCCGCGCTATTCCGTGCTGAAGGCATACAACTCGAACTCAATACCCGCGCCGAAAGTTTTACCCTTGACCATAGAGGCAAATCATTGCACTGCCTGCGCGACGGTCAGGCCTTCAGCCTCGCCTTTGACGAAGTGCTGGTGGCCGTCGGGCGGCGGCCGCGTGTGCAGGGGTTTGGTCTCGAGGAACTTGGCGTACCCCTTGCCGAACAGGGCACGGTGGCGGTCAACGACTATCTCGAAACCCACCTGCCAAGCATCTTTGCCTGTGGTGATGTGGCCGGCCCCTATCAGTTCACCCACACCGCATCGCACCAGGCCTGGTATGCGACCGTTAATGCGCTGTTCGGCAATCTGAAACGTTTCGCAGTCGACTATCGGGTGATTCCGTGGTGCACCTTCATCGACCCGGAAGTGGCGCGCGTCGGCCTCAACGAACAAGACGCACGCCAGCGCGGCATCGGCTATGAAGTGACGCGTTACGACCTTGCCGAACTCGATCGCGCCATCGCCGACGGCAGCAATCACGGCTTCGTGAAGGTGCTGACCCCGCCGGGCAGCGATCGTATCCTCGGCGTGACCATCGTCGGTGAGCACGCCGGCGAACTCATCGCCGAGTTCGTGCTCGCAATGAAATACAAACTCGGCTTGAACAAGATTCTGGGCACCATTCACATATATCCGACGCTCGCCGAAGCGAACAAATTCGCCGCCGGCGCATGGCGCCGCGCCCACGTTTCGCCGCGCCTGCTGGGCTGGCTGGCGCGCTATCATCGCTGGCGACGGGAGGGATAAGCAGACTCCATGCAGGGCTCTTGTGGGTCAGACGTCAGTCTGACATTCCAGAACGCCTTGGAGGATTAGGAGTGGGCACAGTGTCAGG
>CAMCBY010000096.1 GCA_945873015.1 Klebsiella pneumoniae | reverse complement strand
CGCAATTGAGACAGGTCAGGCAGTTGTCGAGCGCGACGACCGCCTTGGCAAAACAATGACTGCAATGCAGGGCATCGCCCGGAATGCCGCTGTCATCCTCGACCACCGCCGGTTCGTGGCTCTTGATTTCGTGGCCGGCGGCGGCATCTGCGCGCGGGCGTGCCGGCCCGAGCAAGCCAATCGAACGCAGATGGGTTTCAATGACGTCACCGATTTCCGCGACCAGTGACGGCGTATAACGCCCGCCCTTCTTGAAGTAGCCGCCGCGCGGGTCGAATACGCTGCGCATCTCGTCCACCAGGAAGGTCACATCGCCGCCCTTGCGAAACACCGCCGAGATAATCCGCGTCAGGGCCACTATCCACTGGAAATGATCCATGTTCTTGGAGTTGATGAAGACCTCAAACGGTCGACGCAGTTCGTGGGGCGTGCCGGCATTGAGCACGATGTCATTGATGGTGACATACAGCGCATGAGCCGACAGCGGCGTCTTTATCTTGTAGGTCGAACCGAGCAGCATCTCGGGGCGCTCGACCTTTTCATGCATGTGGATGATTTCGGCGGTCGGCTCTTCTACCGGCGGCGCATCGGCCAGCACTTCCACTGCGGTAATCGGCTGATCGATTTTCTTCACCATATGCAGCTTCTCCTCGCGCTCGACGCGTTCAATAGACACCGTAATAGCCTTCTTTGATTGCGTCGTACAGATTGGCGGCCGAATGCAGCTCGCCTTCGTATTCGATCTCTTCGTCGCCACGCGCTTCCAGCACCGTGCCATCCGCCAGCGTGAAACGGTAGGTGGTGCGCGCCAGATCCGCATGTTTGACCAGCACACCCTGGAACGCGCTGGGATTGAAGCGGAAAGTCGTGCAGCCCTTGAGGTCACACTCATAGGCCTCGAAGTAGAGTCCCTTGAAATCGTCAAAGCTGATGTCCGATGGCACATTGACGGTCTTGGATATCGACGAGTCAATCCAGCGTTGTGCAGCGGCCTGCATCGCGATGTGTTCGCGCGGCAGGATATCGTCGGCGGTGACGAAGGTCTCCGGCAGTCGATCCGCCGGGTCTTGCGCGTCGGGCATGGCACGGGCGTTCACCAACGCGCGCCACGCCAGCAACTCGTAGGAACAGACCTCGACCTTGTCCTTGGTTTTGCGTCCAGCGGTGATGACATTACGCACATAACGATGGGCGAAACTTGGCTCGATGCCATTGCTGGCGTTGTTGCCTAGCGACAGCGCAATGGTGCCGGTCGGTGCAATCGAACTGTGATGGGTGAAACGCGCGCCCTGCTCGGCGAGCTCCGCGACCAGCGTCGGTTCGACTTCGGCGAGCTGCTGCATGTAGCGGCTGTAGCGCGCGAACAGCACCCGCCCCTTGACCACGTCGCCGACCCGTACGCCATCGCGCACCATTTCCGGTCGCGCCGCCAACATCGCGGAGGTGACGGTAAAATCGTCGTTCATGATCGGCGCCGGGCCCTTTTCGCGCGCGAGTTCAAGACCCGTGCGCCAGCCGGTGACTGCCAGTTCGCGCGTCACTTGTTCAGTGAAAGCGACCGCCTCGGCACTGCCATAACGCAGTCCGAGCAGCGCGAGTGCCGAACCCAGGCCCAGAAAGCCCATGCCGTGACGACGCTTGAGCGCGATCTCATCGCGCTGGCGCGACAGCGGCAGTCCATGCAGCTCCACCACGTTGTCCAGCATGCGGGTGAACACGGCCACCACACGCCGATAGCTGTCCCAATCGAATTCCGCACCGGCCACGCACGGATTGCGCACGAACGAAGTCAGATTGATGGAGCCGAGCAGACAGGCACCGTAGGGCGGCAGCCCTTGCTCACCGCAGGGATTGGTTGCGCGAATGTTTTCGCAGAACCAGTTGTTGTTCATCTCGTTGTAGCGGTCAATCAGGATAAAACCCGGTTCCGCGTAATCGTAGGTTGCGCGCATGACCGCGTCCCACAACTCGCGGGCCGGCATCCGGCTGTAGATTTTGCACGCCACACGGCCCTCGGCATCGACGCGATAGCCGCCCTGATTGGGCCACGCGCGCCACACCACCTCGGTCGGGTCGTCGGCGTTGAGCTTGCCGTTCCTGAATTCATGTTCAGTGGCGGGAAAGGCCAGCACCCACTCGCCATCGGTGCGCACCGCTTCCATGAACTCGCGCGTCACCAGCAGCGAGAGATTGAACTGGCGCAGGCGCCCGTCTTCGCGCTTGGCGCGGATAAAATCCATCACATCGGGATGCCCGATGTCGAAGGTCGCCATCTGTGCGCCGCGCCGTCCGCCGGCCGAGGAGATGGTCAGACACATGCGGTCGTAGACGTCCATGAAGGACAGCGGCCCGGAGGTATAGGCGCCGGCGCCGGCAACAAAGGCGTCGCGCGGGCGCAAGGTC
Source organism: Klebsiella pneumoniae (assembly GCA_945873015.1). Taxonomy (GTDB): domain Bacteria; phylum Pseudomonadota; class Gammaproteobacteria; genus JADJYF01. The sequence continues at coordinate 8,472 of CAMCBY010000096.1, read as the reverse complement.
GAGAATTCGTAACCGATACCGCAACCGGCCTTGAGTGTCAGTCCGGCCTCGTAGAGCTTGGCCAGAATGTCTTCCATCGAGTCGTGCACGGTGCCCGACACCGTGCAATTGATGGTCGAGGTCGAGGGTTTGTGTTCAGCGGCACCGGCGTTGGCGAGGATGCGACCGGCCGGCAATGCACCACGCCGCAGCGCCCACTGAAATTCCTGTTGCCAGTGGCGGACCTCGGCGGGGCTTGCTTCGACCGCAGCCAGCGCGGTGGCGATACGTTCCAGCGTCGCGTCAGGGGTGGCGTCCAGAACACGGCCATCGGCGGCGCGCAGGCGGTATTTGCTGGCCCAGATATCGTGGGCCACCGGTTGCAAAGGCAGGTTCAGGGTCTCGTCGGCAGCGGCGGTGCGGTTGTGTTGCAGCATGTGCTGCTTTCTCCAGGGCGTGTCGGCCGCGTAGTGTACTCGCGTCGTCGTCAGATCGCGCGTGAGTAACGCATGCCGTGGTCGGCGCGCGCGACATAGCGGTCAAAACACATGCAGATCTGGCGCAGAAACATCCGCCCTGGCTCGCGCACTCGAATGGTGCCGGGCTGGATATCGACCAGGCCATCCTCGGCCATGACCGCGAGCGCCGCCAGTTCGCCGGCAAAAAAATCCTTGAACACGATACCGAAGCGTGCTTCGGTCGCGGCAATATCGAGATCCTGCGCGCATACCAAACGCATGATGACATGACGGCGCAGCCGGTCGTCGTCGTCCAGTGCCACGCCGCGCGCGATCGGCAACACGCCCGCCTCCAGTGCCGCGTAATACTCCGGCAGGGTTTTAAGATTCTGCTGGTAACTGCCCTCCAGCATGCCGATGGCGCTGACACCGAGCCCAATCAGATCGCAACCGGCGTGGGTCGAGTAACCCTGGAAATTGCGATGCAGAGTGCCGGCCCGCTGCGCGCGCGCGAGTTCATCGTGAGGCAACGCAAAATGGTCCATACCGATGTACTGATAACCGGCGTCGGTCAGCACATCAATGGTGTCGCGCAGTATCGCGAGCTTCTCCGCAGGCGCCGGCAGCGTCGAGGCATCGATGTGATTCTGACTCTTGAACAGATGAGGCATGTGCGCGTAATTGAATATCGACAGGCGCTCCGGTCGAATGGCAGTCACTTCGGTCAGCGTACGGGCGAAACTGCTGCGCGTCTGGCGCGGCAGACCATAGATGAGATCGAGACTGATAGAGCCAAACCCTGCGTTGCGCGCGTCCTGAATCGCAGCGAAGGTCAGCGACTGACTCTGGATACGATTCACCGCCACCTGCACGTAGGGATCAAAATCCTGCACACCAAAACTAACGCGGTTGAAACCCAGGGCGCGCAGATGGGCCAAGGTCCCGGGCGCGCAGGCACGCGGGTCTATTTCTATCGAGAACTCACTGTCAGGGCCGATTTCGCAACGGAAGTTATCCGTCAGCATGCCCATCAACTGCGCGGTCTGCTTATGGTCGAGAAAAGTCGGCGTACCGCCGCCCCAATGGATCTGGCGCACCACACGCTGCCGGTCGTAGAGCGCCGCCTGTAGTCTGATTTCGCGCTCCATCCATTCGAGATAGGTGACGGCATGGGCGCGATTTTTGGTCACCACCTTGTTGCAGCCGCAGTAGAAACACATCGTTGCGCAGAACGGGATATGCACATACAGCGACAGGTCCGCTGCACCCTCATTGCTGGCGTGCGCCGCGCGCTCATAATCGGCGGCGGTGTAATCCTGGAACTGAGCAGCGGTTGGGTAAGACGTATAACGCGGGCCGCTGAGATCGTATTTGGCGATCAGCTCGGGGGAGAATAAAACTCCAGCGTTGGTATCGATTGCGTTGCGCATGACGCACTTTGCTACCGTCGCAGCGGGCGGGCTTGATCGAGGTCAAGCCCGCGCACCTGCATGGGCAATTAGCTGCGGGGCCGCGCAGGTGCGAGTCCATTCGCACGCTGTATCGCTCGGCGCACCGCTCCACATTCTAATGTGCGAATAAATTCGCACCTACAGCGGACGGTGCGCGCCCGCTGGGGTGCTAGCTAGCGGGCTCTCAGGCGTGGATGGCGTCGATCAACTCGCGCCAGCGGTTGAATTCACCGTCGCCGCCCATCGAGCGGTACAGCGCCACACGATCGAGCAGGCCGTCATAACGCTCACGAATGCGTTTGCCGATGTTGCCCGGCGCATCGATGACGCAGATTTTCTCCAGCAGCGCGGCGGGGATGGCGGCCGCCATCTCGTCGAGTTTGCCTTCGCGCAACAGGCCGTTCAATTGCCGGCCCAGATCGTTATAGCCGTGGTGTTCAAACACACTCGCATAGGTCGGCGTGGCGCCGTAGAACGAAATCTGGCGACGCACCAGTTGTTCCATCGCATCGGTTTCGGCCTGGGTCTCACCCGTGATCATGAAAACCGGCGCGTACAAGTCGATTTTGGCCGAAGCGCGGCCGGCGGCTTTGGCGCCTTCCGCGATGGTCGGACACACCACTTCACGCAGATACTCGACGGTGTGCACCGGATGCACATGGAAACCATCCGCCACTTCGCCCGCCGCGCGGCACATGCCGGTATTCACGCCGGCAAGATAGATGGGGATGTTCGGATGCTCTATCGGCCCCGGCGAAAAGAATGCGTTGATCAGTTTGAAGCGATAGAACGGTCCTTCGTAGTTCGGACGTGCACCGGTCTGATAGGTGTCCCAGATGGCACGCACGCAGCGGATGTAATCCGTGACCCGCGCCGCCGGATGGTCAAAAGGCATCGAGAAACGTTTTTCGACATGGGCTCGCACCTGCGTGCCAAGACCAAGATGGAAACGGCCACCGGAGTCGCGCTGCAGATCCCAGGCAATCTGGGCCATCGAAAACGGCGAACGGGCAAAGGCCACGGCGATGTTGGTGCCGATCTCGATTTTCGGGGCGGCGGCGGCGGCATGCGCCAAGGGCAGGAAAGCATCGCTCATGGCCTCGAAGGTCCAGATGCAATCAAAGCCGAGGGTTTCGTATTCCTTGGCCAGCGCCGCAATCTTGGCGGGCGCACCGGGCGCCATGAAGGTATCTATTTTCATTCATCACTCTCCACGGGTTCGAGCAGGGGCGCGTGACGCGCCCGGTAGGCGGCGGCGCCATATGAGCACGGCGTCCAGACCAGGCCGGCATCGTATCGCACCGCGGGGGTTTGTCGGAATGTGCCTCGTGCCGAGGCTACTGCGAGTGCTTGCAGGCGAAACGCTACAGGCGCTGCCCAGCCGTTGCTTCCGGCGCCCTGCCACAGCAAGATGACGCTACCCTGGCGGCCCCCATACGCACGACCGCACACCTTCAAGCCTCGGGCAAACCCGGCATGGACAGCTTTCTTACAGCCACTCTTCGCGCCCTCTCCCTCCACTTGCGAGAGCCCCACGGTGTCTAAGTTCGACACCGTGCTCGACAAGCGCTGGGCGGCACTGGAACGCACGCTCGGGCGCTCCCCCAGTCATGAAGAAAACGAACGTCTTTATGCAGAGTTGTACGAGGCGTGGCTGGCTGAGCGGCGCTTTGACGACCTGGTCGCGCACTTGAAGGAAAACTACGAACTCGAAGGCGGCCATATCGACTGCATCACGCTGGCCAAAGCGCTGCGTGATGCCGGCGAAGTGGAGCGAGTCCACAGCCTGTTCCGCGGTCTTATCAGCAGCCGCGCGCGCGCGTTCTGGCGCAGCTGGCCACAGGCCGAACAGGGACAGCTCGGCCACATGCGCGACGCGGCGCGCTATTACGCGAGCTGCATGGAGGTCTACGCCGAGTACTACCACAACCTGTGGTCGTTACAGCTCGAGCAGGAGCAAGCCGATCTCAAACAGGAGATGTTGCGCTTTCAGGCGCGCCAGCGGCCGCTGGCGGCGACGCGCAAACTGGCCGGCATGGACGACAGAAAATTCTGGGCGTTGCTGACCCAGGCACGCGCGACAGCCGGCAGCGCGGGGGAGTTCGCGGCCGAGCTCGATGCGCGTTTCGCAACGCTGGTGGCGGAAGACATTGCGCGCTTCGACGCCTTGCTCAACACCAAACTCGCAGCCCTCAAACACTGGGACCTCGTGGCCTACGCCAATCTCGCGCGCGGCGGCTGTTCCGATGACAGTTTCGATTATTTTTGCGCATGGCTGGTAGCGATGGGGCCGAAGGTCTACAAAGCCGCGCTGCGCGGCCCCGAGGCCCTGCTGAAATGCGCGCCCGATTGCTGGGATCTGCAGTGTGAAGAGTTGCTGTCGCTGGCGGCGCAAGCCTATCGCTCGGCTACCGGCAGTGCGCTGCCGCGCAGCGTCACGCCGCCCACCCCGAGAGCCGGCACGGCGTGGCGCGAGGCGGAGTTGTCCGCACGGTATCCGGTCCTGTTCGCCCACTATGTACTAGACGACACGCACCCGAAAACGTCTTGACGGCCATTCCTGCAGGGCCCGCCCGGCCGCGCCTGCCGAACATGCCACCGCTCTGTGCCACGTTAGCGAGCCGCTTATTGGTGGCAGTGGCCCGTATACTCAAGCATCGCGCGCGTCCTCACCGGCGGTGACGCGGCTGTTCAAAAACCGCATTCGAGGTCCCGCGCGTGCCGATAGTCGTTATCTCCATCATCATTCAGCTGGCGCTGGTGGTGCACATCATGAAGACCGGGCGCAATACCACCTGGGTCTTCATCGTGCTGATCTTCCCGCTCATCGGTAGCCTCGCGTATTGCATCATCGAGTTGCTGCCGGAACTGACCAATACCCGCACCGCCAGGACCGCGCAGCGCAGTCTCGCCAAAGCGGTCGATCCGGACAAAGCATTACGCGAAGCACAAACGCAATACGAACTGGCGCGCACCGCGCACAACGCCATGACCCTGGCGGAGCAACATCTTGCGCGCGGCAACTTTGGCGAAGCCAAGGAACTCTACGGGCGCAGCCTGAGTGGCGTGCACAGTGACGACCCCGATCTGCTTTTCGGTCTGGCCAGCGCCCATTTCGGACTGGCGGAGTTTGGCGAGGCGGTAGGGTGTCTCGACACGTTGAAACGCAGCCATCCCGGCCAGACTTCGCCACAAGGTCATCTGCTCTATGCCCGCGCGCTCGATGGTCAGGGTCGGGTCGACGAGGCCATCGCCGAATATCAGGCGCTGGTCGGCTACTATCCCGGCCCGGAACCCAGTTGTCGGCTGGCAACCCTGTTGAAAGCGCACGACCGCGGTGATGAAGCGCGCGCCCTGTTGCAAGCGGTGGTCCTGCGCAGCAAGAGCGCCGGCAAACACTACAACAGCCTCTATCACGAGTGGGTGGAGCAGGCGCGACGCGAAACGGAAACATGAAGGCAGCGACACGGCACGCGGACGGAGAACGAATCGATGAGTGATGAGCAGGACTCGGACCGCCCCGCAGGCACACAACGTCTGAATTCCGGCGCGCCGGCGGCAATCATCAAAGGTGAGCCGCCGTTCTGTTCCTTCTGCGGTCGCGGCAAGGGTGAATATCGGCGCCTGGTTGCCGCGCCCAAGGTCAATATCTGCGACACCTGCGTGAGCACCGCCCGCCAACAATTGGCGGGCGGCACCAACGACTGAGAGCGGCGGTGGTCGGCGCGCGGCAAGCGCCGCACCCTTACACCTGAAAATCGATACCGAGTATGCCGCTCAAGTCATCGATGGCCTGCTGCTCCGACACCACCTTGATGGTCGTCATGCCCATGTCCCGCGCCGGTTTCAAGTTGATGCCGAGATCGTCGAGATAAACCACCGTGTCAGGCGCCACGCCGACCCGCTCGCAGGCGAGCTGATAGATACGCGGATCGGGCTTGCGTATGCCCTCCTTGCTCGATTCGATAATCACATCAAACAGGCGCATGACCGCTTTTACATCCTCGGCCTGTTGATCGGTGCTCGACATGCCCGTGCCCTGACCGGCATTGGCATTATTGGTCAGACAGGCGACGCGATAATCCTGCTTGCAGCGCGTCAGCACCTTGACCATGCGCGGCCGCACATCGCCGCCGAGCAGACCGATGACATCGCGCCCACGAATTTCATGGCCGGCGGCGGCGGTCTCGGCGGCGAACAGCCCATCAAATTGTTCGACCGTGCAGCGACTCGATTCGAATTGGGCCCAGGCGTTGTCCTGGTGGTTGATGGCATTGACGCCGCGGATAAAATTGCGCGGCAGGCCGCGCGCGGCCTCGTAGCGGTTGAAGCTGTCGAATGGCGAGCTGGTGATGACCCCGCCGAAATCCCATAACACTGCCTTGAAACCCATGCTGACCTCGATGCCTTGATACAAGCTTGGCATTTTCGCAGATTGGGCGCTTGCGGGTATGCTGTCGTATGCCTGCTGTTGCCGAACTGCCCACCGCCGTGCTTGGCCTGTATGCCGGTGCGGTCGCACCGCTTGCCGGTGGGCGGCCGAGTGCGATAGTCAAACGCGCAGTAGCGGGCGAAATGGAACTCGGCACGCTGGGCCTCGCCGCGGATGCGCAGGCCGACAAGCGTCTGCACGGTGGCCTGGACAAGGCCTTGCATCAGTTTCCGAGCGAGCATTATCTGGCGCTCGCGCAGGCCTTCCCCGCGATTGGGGAGCTGCTGGCACCGGGCTCCATCGGCGAGAATATCTCGAGTCTCGGCATGACCGAGGCGAGCGTTTGTCTAGGGGATGTTTACGCCTTCGGCGCGGCGCGCATTCAGGTCACCCAACCGCGCAGCCCTTGCGGCAAGATTGACCGCCGCTACGGTGTCGATGGCGTGGCAAGACACATTCAGCTCAGCGGTTGCTGTGGCTGGTATTACCGGGTTTTGAGCACGGGCACGGTGCGCGCCGGTGCCAGTTTGAGCCTGCTCGAACGCGACGCTGAGGCCATAAGCCTCGCCGCTTTTCACGCGACGCTGCGCGAGACCCGACCGCCGCTCGCGCTACTCGAGCGCCTCGCCGGCATGGAACTGCTGGGCGCCGACTGGTTGAAGAAATTACGCGGGCGCCTCAACTGGCTGGCCCGCCATCAATGAATAATTAGAAACAGGATGCAATCTACGTGACGACCGCCAACCAACATGCCGCCACTTCGGCGATCGCCGATATTCAACGCGGCTTCCTAGGGTCGGGTTATATCGCCAGCGACGCCATCGCCACTTGTGTTTACATCGCGCAAGCGCTGGCGAAACCGATACTGGTCGAAGGCCCGCCCGGCGTCGGCAAAACCGAATTGGCGACCGCCACCGCCAAGCTGCTCGATAAACCGCTCATCCGTCTGCAGTGCTATGAGGGTCTCGACGAATCGAAAGCGCTGTATGAATGGAAGTACGGCAAGCAGTTGCTCTACACCCAGGTGCTGAAAGAAAAACTCGGCGACCTCATGCAGGGCGCGCAGGGTCTGAAAGAATCCATCACACGCCTGCATGAATTCGACGACACCTTCTTCAACGAAGAATTCCTCGAGCCGCGGCCACTGCTGAAAGCACTGTGGGCGCCGCAGGGCGCCGTGCTTCTGATCGACGAAATCGACAAGTCCGATCAGGAATTCGAAGCGTTCCTGCTGGAACTGCTGCAGGACTACCAGATCTCGATCCCCGAAATCGGCACTGTCAAGGCCATCCATCCGCCGATTGTATTTCTGACTTCGAACAACACCCGCGAAATCGGCGACGCCCTCAAACGCCGCTGTCTACACCTGTACATCCCCTTCCCCGACGCCAAACTCGAACAGCGCATTATCGAATCGCGTGTGCCGGCCCTGGAAGCGGGACTGCGCGGGCAGCTGGTCGCCTTCGTGCAGAGCCTGCGTGGTCTGGATCTGAAAAAAGTCCCGGCCGTCAGCGAGACCATCGACTGGGCGCGCACTCTGCTGTTATTGCATGCGGCTGAACTCGATCCGGCGCTGGTGCGCCAGACCTTGAACGTCTTGCTGAAATTCCAGGACGACATCGAACACGTCGATGCCGAGGTGCCGGCGCTGGCCCGTCAGGCGGCGAAAAACGCGTGACCCAGGTTCTGTCCAATTTCATCAAGGCGCTGCGCGCCTGTGATGTGCGGGTCTCAACCGCCGAAAGCATCGACGCCGCCGCGGCGTTGGAGCTGGTCGGCTTCGAACGCCGCAATCTCATCAAAGAAGCGCTCGGCCAGGTGTTGGCCAAAACCCCCGACGACAAAGCGCGCTTCAACGACTGTTTCGAGCGTTTCTTCACCTTCGAAGTGCTCAGCAGCGATGGCGACAGTCGTGGTGAAGATGGTGAGGGCCATGGCGAAAACAATCCTGCGTCCGGCCTCGAAGCCGGCCAGGGCGGCAGCGGCGGCGGTGGTGATGGCGGTCTCGCCGCGATGCTGGAACGCGGTGACGGCCCCGCTTTACAACAGGCGCTGGCGAGCGCGGCGCGTAACGTCCAGTTGCAGAACATTCGCCTGTTCACCCAGCGCGGCATGTATATCCGCCGCATCATCGAAGACATGGGCATCGAGG
>CAMCBY010000095.1 GCA_945873015.1 Klebsiella pneumoniae | reverse complement strand
ACATGTTCGCCGCAGCCCAGCACATCGAAGCCGAGTTCCTCGATATACCGCGCCGAGGCGGCCACCTCGTAGGGTGAACGTAGTGCGGTGCCAAAGCGTATCGGTGCTTGCGTCATGGTAGGTGCCTGTCGGTTCGGTAACGGTGCGCCGGACTCACAACGCGCGCGGTGGCGAGGTGGGCAGGCTGTGAATGATCTGGTCGAAAACAGCGATGCCGCCGGCCGAGATGTGCTGCTCGGGATGGGCGCTGCAGAATTTATCCATCGCCTCAAACAACTTGGTCGGATGGGTGTAGGCCAGCACATCGAGGTCGCGCGCGATGGCGAGCCCGGTCATATAGCCTGACAGCCACATCTGCGGCGCATCGACACGTTCGCCGCTGCTGCGGCGGGTTTGCCATTCGGTGCAGGGCCAGTCAGCGATACTGGTGACGTCGGCGTGCGCGCCGGCGCAGGAAGCCGCACCGAGCAGCAGCAGCGTGAGCGCCGATTTCACCTCCGCCGCCGCGCCTATTCGCCGCGTCGGAACACGCGTTTGTATTGCAGCGTGCGCGCCAGGTCGGGACGTCGATAGCGGGTCTCAACCACCAATTGGTCGCTGCTTTCGTCGAGCTTGATACGTTCGAGCAGGCGGTCGCCGCCCTTGATGTCGGTATCGATGACCAGGGTCTGGCCTTCGAAATAGCCGAACGTGCTGCCGATCTCGTCTTGTTGTGCGAAATCCTCGCCCTTGGCCGAATAGGATTTGCCGTCGGGGTTGATCGCAAACAGGCGTTTCAATTTTTTGTCGTACAGCATCGCGCACATGCGCGCCTGATAGATTTTGAGGGTCTTGGCCTCCATCACTGTCTGCAGTTGCGCAGGCAGCGACCAATCGACATCGACCGTGTCCCTGGCATCGACCTGGCGCGAACGCTGTTCCTGCTCAAAATATTTATTGCCGGTCGTACTGGTAGCGCCGGAGGCCCTCATCTGCTGTTGTTTGCGGCGCTTATGCTGCTTCATGATCTGATCTTTGACGACCCGCACGGCGTCTTTGTAAGTCTCCGATTGTTCGGCGTCGAGCACCCAGTTGCCGTTCATCTTGTCAGTTTCGGCGTATGCCGCCGGCAGCGTGATACTGACCACCAACAGCAGCGCGAGCATGAGTTGCGCGGCGCAGCGGCGGACCGAGGGGAAGGGCAAGGCAGGCTCAGTCATGGGTTTTGTTGCTTTGGCAAAGGCGGCAGAAGTTTAGCACCGAAGAACGCGCTGTCAGCCCTTCAGGCGAGCTTATGGGTGTGGGCGATGAGTGCGGCGCGGATGCCGTCCTCGCTCATCGAATGGCCGGCATCCGGCACCACCACCAGCTCGGCCTCCGGCCAGGCGCGGTGCAAGTCCCAGGCCGAGCGCATCGGGCAGACCACGTCATAGCGGCCCTGCACGATCACCCCCGGAATATGGCGGATGTGTCGCGCACCGCGCAGCAATTGATCGTCGCGGCTGAAGAAGCCGCGGTTGATGAAATAATGCGCTTCGATACGTGCGAAGGCCTCGGCGAAACGTCCACCAGAGAATTTTTTGACCAGAGCCGGATCGGTCACGAGTTTGCTGGTGCTCGCCTCCCATACCGACCAGGCGCGGGCGGCGCGGCGTCTGACCTGCGGGTCGCGGCTGGTCAGGCGTTTGTAATAGGCCGCCAGCAGGTCGCCCCGTTCGCGCTTGGCAATGGGCTCGAGATAGGCCTCCCACGCATCGGGAAAAAGCTCGCTCGCACCCCCCTGATAGAACCACGCGACTTCGGCTGCGCGCAGCAGGAAGATGCCGCGCAATACCAGCGCGCGCACCCGCGCCGGAAAAGTCTCGGCATAGGCCAGCGCCAGGGTGCTGCCCCAACTGCCGCCGAATACCAGCCATTGTTCGATGCCGAGATGGGCGCGCAGGCGTTCGATGTCGGCGACCAGATCCCAGGTGGTGTTCTCGCGCAGTTCGGCATGCGGCCGGCTGCGCCCGCAGCCGCGTTGATCGAACAGCACGATGCGCCATTTGCGCGGGTCGAAATACCGTCGGTGCGTGGCATCACAACCGCCGCCCGGGCCGCCATGCAGGAATACCAGCGGCCGTCCCTTGGGGTTACCGCATTCTTCGTAATAGAGGTTGTGCAAGGCCGAGACCTTGAGGCGGCCGTGGCGATAGGGCTCGATGGCGGGAAACAGGGTGGTCGGCGCGCGCCGGCCGCGCACAGGCGGAGTGCTCATGGGCAGAGATCCTGGTATGCAAGGGCGTGGCGATGATGCCGCGCCAGGCAAGTCCGGTCCAGCCGGCGCCGCGCGCAAGGCGAGGCTGCAAGACATGGTGATAGTATCCGCTGCGCCGATCTCGGCCCGCCCATGTCGTCGGTGGCGTGCGGTGTGAACACTGCTTTGTTTGAGGAGGGGAGATGATTTTTTCGCGTACCCGTTTGTGGCCTGTGCTGGGCCTGTTTGGCCTTGTCTCCGTGCAGGCGCAAGAAACCCCGGCGCCCGCGCCGTCCGATACCAACTGGACGAGCTATAACGAAAACGTCAACGGCCAGCGTTTCGTCAATCTCAATCAGGTCACGCCGGCCAACGCCGGCCAGCTCGGCGAAGTATGCCGTCTCAAGGTCGATGAGACCGGCGCTTTTCATACCGGCATACTCGAAATCGACGGCGTGCTGTATTTCACCACCGCCACCGATACCCTGGCGGTCGATGCCACCAATTGCAAAGTGCGCTGGCGCCATCACTACGAAACCGAAGACCCGAGTGGTACTCCGCTCAAGGTCAATCGCGGCGTGGCCCATGCCAATGGCGTGTTGTATCGCGGCACGCTCGACTCGCGCCTGCTCGCCATCGACGCTGCGAGCGGCAAGACCCTCTGGCAGTACCAGGTGGGCGACCCGCAGCAGGGCGAATTCTTCAGCTCTGCGCCGCAGATTTATCAAGGCCTGGTGATCGTCGGCGCGGCCGGCGGTGACTGGGGCACACGTGGACGCGTGATGGCGTTCGATGCCAGCAGCGGCCGCGAAGTCTGGCGCTTCTACACCATCCCGCGCGGCGACGAGCCGGGCGCCGATTCCTGGCACGACCAGCAGAGCGCGCAGACCGGCGGCGGTGGTACCTGGAGTACCTACGCGCTCGACATGGCGGCCGGTGAAGTATTCGTGCCGGTAGGCAATCCGACCCCCGATCTGCTGCCCCAGCTGCGCCCCGGTGACAATCTCTACACCGACAGCATGGTGGTGCTGGATGCCGCCACCGGCAAGATGAAGTGGTACCACCAGCTCTTGTCCAACGATGGCCAGGACCTCGATCTCGGTGCGTCGCCGATGCTGTACTACAACACCAAGGGCGAACGTATGGTCGCGCTCGGTTCCAAGGACGGCTATGTGTACGGTGTCAATCGCGAGAATCAGCAGCGCGTATTCAAGACCCCCGTCACCACCATCAAGAATGCCGGCGTGCGCGCCAATTCCACCGGTGTCGAGATTTGTCCCGGTCCGCTCGGTGGTGTTGAGTGGAACGGTCCGGCTTTCGACCGTCCGAACAAGGCGATTGTGGTCGGCAGCGTCGACTGGTGCGCCATTGAAACCGCCGAGGAAGGTTTTAAATTCAAACCTGCGCAGTTCAATCTCGGCGGCACCTTCAAGTTTTCCGATGTAGCGCGCGGCTGGATAGTCTCGCTTGATGCCGACATTGGCGCGGTGCGCTGGAAGTTCGAAACGCCCGGCCCGATGGTGTCCGGTATCGTGCCGACCTCGGGCGGCGTGATTTTCGCCGGCGACATGAAGGGCAATTTTTTCGCATTGTCTTCAGCCGATGGTCGTGAGCTGTATCGCAGCCAGACCGGTGGCGCGATGGCGGGCGGTGTGATCAGCTACAACCGTAAGGGTCGCCAGTATGTGGCGGCGGTGGCCGGCAATGTCTCGCGCCTGACTTTCGGTGTGACCGGCAGCCCGACCCTGCATATCTATGCGCTGGGTGGTAACGGCAAGGGTGGCGCAGCACCGGTGGCTGCGGCGCCAGCGACGTCAACCCTCGCCAGCGCCAGCGGGGCGGAGATCTACGGCAAGATCTGCTCGAACTGCCACGGCGGCAATGCCGAAGGGGTGACCGGCCCGGCCTTGAAGGGGTTGGCGACACGGATGGATCTGGCCAAGACCATCCAATGGATTGAGAACCCTTCGGCCAAAATGCCCAAACTTTATCCCGAGCCGCTCAATGCCGAGGCCGTCAAACGTGTTGCAGCCTACGTACAAGGCCTGAAGTAACACGATAGGGGTGGTCGCTCGCGCGCGCAGCGTCAATGCAGACCTGCGCCGCGCCATCCGTTACATTGCCGCCATGAATGATGATCCGGCCCGCATTGAAAGCATCAGCGCCATCACAGTGTTTACCGCCGATATGGCGCGTGCGGTGCCGTTCTATGAGGCGCTTGGCATGACCTGCTGTTATGGCGGCGCCACCGCCCAGTTCAGCAGTTTCAGGGCCGGCAGTGGTTATGTGAATGTCGCGCTCGGACGGCCGCCCGAAAAATTATGGGGGCGCGCCATTCTGTATGTCGGCGATGTCGATGCGATGTATGCCCGCGTGCGGGCGGCCGGTTATCAGACTTCAACCGCACCGGCCGACGCGCCGTGGGGCGAGCGTTATTTTCATGTGCGCGATCCCGATGGCAATGAATTCTCCTTCGCCCGTCCACTTACCAGGGAAACCAATCCATGAGACAACTATTTATCGCCCTCGGCCTGCTGTTCGCGCAGTGGTCGGCCAGCGCCGCCACCACGCCCACCGTCGGTCTGCTCGAGCTCTACAACTACTATGAGTATTCGCCGGCCCTGTTGTCGGCAGGCCAACCGACCCGCGAACAATTTCCGGCCATTGCCAAGGCCGGCGTCGAAGCCGTGATCAATCTTGCGCCCGTCACCGATCCGGGTGCGTTGGCTGACGAAGCCGAGGTGGTCGGCAAGCTCGGCATGGGTTATGTCCATATCCCGGTTGATTGGGACAAACCGCCGCGCGCCGATGTCGAACGTTTTCTTGAGGCAATGAAACAATTTCAGGGTAAACGCGTGCTGGTGCATTGTTACGCCGGCTCGCGCGCATCGGCTTTCGTGTTTATGTATCGTGTGGTGGAACTCGGCGCCGAGCGCGCGCCGGCACGGGTCACGCTGGAGAAGATCTGGGCGAATAATCCGGGCTATGAATTGCCGGTGGTGCCGCAGTGGCGTCAATTGATCGACGAAGTGCTGGCGGCGCACGCACCCTGAGTGGCGCGCCCCATAGATGACGGAAGACGTGGATGAGTAAATCTCTCAAAGAACAGTTGCTCGCGGCCGGCCTGGTCCAACAGAAGCAGGTGCATCAGGTCGAGAAAGAAAAACACAAACAGGCGCGCCAGCAACCCAAGCCCAAGGCGACTGCCAAAGCGCCATTGACCGCGGCGCAGCTCGAAGCGCAGAAAGTGCAGGCCGAAAAGGCAGCACGCGATCGTGAGCTCAACCGTCAGCGTCAGGCCGACAGGGAACGTCGCGCCATCATCGTGCAACTTGAACAGATCATCGACGGCGCCAAACTCGACACCAAGTCCGGCGAGACCCCGTTCCGTTTCGTGATCAAGGGCAAGATCAAAAAAATCTACGTGACCGCCGAGCAACATGCGGCGCTGGTCAAAGGCACACTCGGGGTGGTGCGCTTTCGCGAGGGGCTGGCGGTGGTGACGCGTGAAATCGGCGAGCGTATCGCCGAACGCGATGCGCGCACCTTGCTGGTATTACGCGACGGCACCGAGCCCGACATCGAGGAAGATCCGGACTACGCCGATTACAAAGTGCCAGACGATTTGATGTGGTGAGCGCGCGGGCGGCGGCGTCTTCAAGCGCCGCTGCGCGGCAAGCGCACACAAAATTCCGCCCCCGGCTCGCGGTTCTCGACCCGCACTTCGCCGCCCATCACCTCAACCAGGCGTTTGACCAGCGCGAGGCCAATACCGGTGCCGGCGGTGGCGCGGGTCAGGGCGTTCTCGCCGCGATAGAACAGCGCAAAAATGCGTTTTATCTGCTCTTTCGTAATGCCCGGTCCGAAGTCCCGTAAGGCAAAGTCGATATGGGTTGCGCCGACCGTGCGCACCGTCAATTCCAGGGCCTGCTCACCGCTGCTGAACTTCAAGGCGTTGTCGATGAGGTTCAAGATTATCTGCGTAAAACAATCCACATCGACCCGTACCACCGCCGTGCTCGCCGCTGCCGTGCACTCAAGGGTGTAGTGGCGTGCGGCGTGCGCGACCACTGAATCGAGTGTCGGGCGCACCCGTTCCAGCAGTTGTGCGACGGTGATGTCGCGCATGTCGACGCTCAGCTCGTTGCGCGTCATACGCGCGAGGTTCAACACATTGTTGATGAGCCGCGTCAGTCTTTCGGCCTCATCGTGGATAAAGCTGTAATAGGTCTGCCGCTTGTCCAGAGGCGCCCAGCCCTCGCGCAGCATTTCGCCGTACATGCGTATCGAGGTCAGCGGCGTCTTGAGCTCATGACTGACCGCGGCGATAAATTCCTGCTGCTGGCGCGCGAGCGCCAACTGCCGTGCACCGAGCCGATAGGCGAGCCACAGGCCACCGCACAACACCAGCGCCAGCAGCGCACTCAACCACGCGATAACCGGCGCGCCCGCGCCGGCGGGCAGGCGTGTGACGCTGAAGATCAGCTCCAGATCGCTGAACGGCGCGGCGAGGCGCGACTGATAAAGCAGCGTGCCACGCAGGGTCGGGGCAGCGTCATAGTCGCGTGAGGTGGCACCGGTTTTGCGCATCAGCACTTCGCCGTGTCGCGCGACCAGCAGGCTGCTGCTGGAGGCGAGCGGACTCAAGTTGAACGGCGCGCCGATGAGTTCCGCCAGAAAGTGTTCGCGGTCAAGCAACAGACCCTGCACATAACGCTGGCCGTCGCGCCACACGTTACGGAACAACACCAGCTCGCCGCTCGCCAGCAGACTGCTGTCAAAACTGTCCACTTCACTTTCAAAGGTGAGAATGCGCGCGCGGGCGTCGGCCGAGGTGGCCGCCGCAGCGGTGTCGCGCAGCGCCGGCAGTGCGCTCGATTCCTTGCGCAGTGCGCGCCGGGCTTTGGGCGCCGCTTGTCCTGTTTCACGCGGACTCGCCGCCTCGGCCATCACCGGCGCACCTTGAAAACGTTGTTCGAGCTTGAGATCGGCCACCCGTCCGAGTGAACTGGTTGAGGGCGCACTGCGTGCGGCGCCATCGGTCACGGCATTCAGGCTGTCAAAAGGCGCCGGCGCGGAGGCACGCTTGTCAACGCTTGAGTCCAGCTCGACCGTGCCTCGTGCCATGTACTCAGTCTGCGGTCGCGCGGCGGCGCGCGGCCGTTCCGCTTCGCGTGCCGCGATCAGGCGATTGGCGGTCAGGATCGCGCGCAGCCGCGCCGCCAGCTCCAGGCCCTGGGTCTGCTGTGTGGCGCTGAGCCCTGCCACCGCATCATCACTGCCTGTCGGTGGCAGATACGGCACGCTCAGGAGTCCTTTGCTGTCGACCTGGAAATGCCCGATGAGTCCCGGCACAGCGGCGTACGGTGGCAGCTCCGCCAGCGCCGAGCGCTGCAATACCGCGCCGTTACGCGGTGTGACCAGCTTGAAATAGCTGTATTCGGTGAACGGACGCCGATCCTCGGCCATCACCAGTTCGCGCAGTCGTTGATCGACGCGCGCGGCGAACTCTTTGGCCAGGCCCTGGTGTTGATGGAAGCTTTCCCATTCCAGGCGTTGATAGGCCTGATAGATGAGCGCCACGGTCGGCAACCCGAGCGCGAGCAGGAACAGCGCAAGCGCAACACGCAATCGCGTCAGCGGCGTCATGTGCGCAACAGACGATAACCGGCACCACGTACCGTCAGCAGCCAGCGCGGTGTCGCCGCGTCGCGCTCAATCTTGCGCCGCAGTTTGGCGATGTGAATATCCACTGTGCGGGTTTCGAGTTGCGGCGCATTGGCGTAGCCCCACACCTTGTGCAGCAGCTCTTCGCGC
Organism: Klebsiella pneumoniae; assembly: GCA_945873015.1. Classification (GTDB taxonomy): domain Bacteria; phylum Pseudomonadota; class Gammaproteobacteria; genus JADJYF01. The sequence continues at coordinate 2,868 of CAMCBY010000095.1, read as the reverse complement.
GACACTGCGCGCTCACTGTGGGCGTAAAGATATTGCAGCAGGTCCATTTCGCGACGCGTGAAGATAATCGTTTCGCAGCCGCGCTGTCCCTGCAGCGTGCCGGCATCGATGCTGAGTTCATCGCCCAGGGCCAGGCGCTGCACTTCACCCGCCACCAGCCGCGCGCGGCGCAGCACGGCGTTCACGCGCAATACAAGTTCTGCAATCGAGAAAGGTTTGGCGACGTAGTCATCGGCGCCGAGAGACAGACCGTGGATGATGTCTTCATCGCTCGCCCGTGCCGTCAGCATGATGATGGCCTGTTCGCGATCGCACTCGCGGATGCGCCGGCAGATCTCAAAACCATCGAGGCCCGGCAACATCACATCAAGCAGCACCAGATCGTGCGGGCCGCGCTGCGCCTTATGCCAGCCCTCGTCGCCATCACTCGCGCTGTCGACCTGAAAGCCGTGATAGGTGAATACATCGATGAGACCGCTGCGGATGGCGGGTTCGTCTTCGACGATGAGGATACGAGGCTTGGCACTCATGGTGATGCGCGATGGCCTTTCCCTGTAGGTGCGAATTCATTCGCACATTAAAAAACGCACGAGCGCGCCCGACGCTGGTATCACGTGTACCAAAGCATTCGCAGCCGCACTCAGCCCCACGAGAATACCAAGAAGTGCGGCGCGTGCTTGTAAACCCCATGTAAACACGCGCGCCGCGCTTTTACCAAAAATGGCCTGCCGTGCTGACGGTCGCGCGCCTAGAGTGGCGCCGTCACATAACGGAGCACCACCCATGACTCTCATCACCCGACTCGGCCGGCTGTTCCGCGCCGATATGCATGCCGTGCTCGACGGCCTCGAGGAGCCGACCATGTTGTTGCGCCAGGCGGTGCGCGACATGGAAGACGTGCTGGCTGGCGAACAGGCTGCACGCGACGAACTCGTCGCAGAGATCCAGCGCCTCGCGATGGCACTGGACGACGGGCGCGGCCGTGTGGCGGCGCTCGACGAAGAACTCAGCCTGTGTCTGGCCGCCAACAAGGACGACCTGGCGCGCGATCTGGTGCGGCGCAAGCTCGAGACCACACGCCACGAGGCGCAACTCACGGAGCGCCAGCAAGCGCTTCGCGAAGCGCAGCGTCGCATCGAGGCGCGGCTCATCGAGCACCGCCAGCGGCTCGCCAATTTGCGCGCGCAGGCGGCCTTGCACCAACGTACGAATGTCGTCAACGACGCCGATGATGGGGCGGGCTGGGCCGGCGCCACGCCAATCAGCGACGCCGAGATTGAAGTCGCACTGCTGCGCGAGCGGCAGCGGAGGGCGCAGTCATGAAACGCTTAGGATTCATGCCCGCGCTGGGTTTCGCGCTCGGCGTCAGTGTGCTCGGCACGCTGCTGGCCAAGATCTTGGGCCCGCTGTTCGCTGGCGCGCTGCTGGCGCGGGCGCTGTGCACGGCCTTGAGTCTCGCCTATGTGTTGTTCCTGCTCGCGCGCAGCGGTCAGCGCCGTGGGCGTGTGAGTCTGCTTGCCGCGTGGTGCTGCGCGGCGCTCGTGATAGCGCTGCTGTGTCCGTCCCTGCTTAGCATGAGTGCTGCCCATCTGACCTTGATCTGGCTGGCGCGCGCGCTGTTGTTTCACACAAGCGTGCTGACGGCGTTGGCCGATCTGGTGCTGAGTGCACTGTCGCTGGCGGCGGGCTGTTGGGCTCTGTTGGCGACCGGCAGCCTGTTCGCAAGCCTGTGGAGTCTGTGTCTGGTGCAGGCCGCTTGCGCGCTGTTGCCGGGCAGTGCTGGCCGCGCCCCACGCATCGATGCTGCGCACGAGCAGCGTTTTGCCGCGGCCGCCCGCGCCGCCGAACAGGCCCTGCGTGTGCTCGCCCACTCTCGTTGAATCCCTCATTCCTGTCTGTCATTCGTTACGGAGTCTTGCCATGAAACAGCAATTGTTCGCTCTTGCCCTTGCCTTGCTCACGCTCGCCGCCATTGGGTTCTATCCCGAGCTGCGCGAGGCCGATGCAGCCGTGCTGCAGACCGCCGCCCAGGTCGCGCCGCCGGCGCGCCCCGCCCACGCTGGGCAAGGTGCCCGCGTCGACCTGGTGTTTGTGCTCGATACCACCGGCAGCATGGGTGGGCTCATCGACGCGGCCAAAGAAAAAATCTGGTCAATAGCGACCACCATGGCGCGCGCGCAGCCGGCGCCCGAGATCCGCATCGGGCTGGTAGCCTATCGCGACCGTGGCGACCAATACGTCACGCGCGTGTTTGATCTGACGACCGATCTCGACTCGATGTATGCGCACTTGATGGACTTTAAGGCCGACGGCGGCGGTGATGGTCCGGAAGCGGTCAACCAGGCTTTGTCCGACGCCATCGGCAGCATGAGCTGGAACAACGCGCCCAGTACCTACAAAGCGGTATTCCTGGTCGGCGATGCGCCGCCGCATTTTGACTATCAGAACGATGTGCAGTATCCGACCACCCTCGCGCTCGCGCGTCAGCGCGGCATCGTGGTCAATACCATTCAATGCGGGCAAGACAACACGACCACCGAGCCGTGGTCGCAGATAGCAGCGCTCGGTGGCGGTGATTATCTCAAGGTCGAACAGAACGGCAATGCAGTCGCGATTGCGACACCCTATGACGACAAACTGGCGCAACTGTCCGCCGCGCTGGACGCCACCCGTCTCTACTACGGCGATGCCAAGGTGCAGGCGGAAAAGAGCGCCAAACTCGCCGCCACCGACAAACTCGAAATCGCTGCCTCTCCGGCGGTCAGAGCGCGACGTGCAACGTTTAATGCCTCGGCGAGCGGTGCTGCCAATCTGCTCGGCACACAGGAACTGGTCAGCGAAGTGGCGAGTGGGCGGGTGCGTCTGGAG
>CAMCBY010000094.1 GCA_945873015.1 Klebsiella pneumoniae | reverse complement strand
TGGTGGGCGGGATTGATTCCTTGTTTGACCAGCCCCCGAGCTTTTGACCGTTCGGCTCGCGCCTCCGCCAATGTAAAGCTCCGGCCACTCTGGCGCGCCCGCGCCTCTTCAGCAGTTTCTCCAGAGGGAGCAATGGCATAGTCGCCGATGGCGAATACGCTTTCTCTAAAGCACACGCCGTCTCGAAGTTGGAATCTGTACCGCCACGCCTTTACACCGGTCGGCTTGACCTCCAGGTAAAGGCCGTTTCCGTCGGATAGTTTGTAAGGCTTCGCTTTTGGCTTGGCAGTACGGCACTGGGTATCGGTCAGCATCGGTATGACTCCATTTTGGCGTCATACCCGGTTTTTAACTTCCGGCTCTGACTGCGTACCCGGTATCGTACCCGCCGAGCATCCGGCTCGCAACGGATCTACACGGCCAGCAAAGTCCGCTAACATGCTAATTAACTGAGATAAATAGGTCCGTTGTTGGCCGCTTCGGTTCGCTTGAATCCGGAAATTTACTTAAACGTTGAAAAGAAAATGCATCACGTCGCCATCGGCGACCACGTATTCCTTACCTTCCTTGCGCAGCTTGCCTGTTTCCTTGGCCTTGGTTTCACCACCACAGGCAATAAAATCATCGTAGGCAATCACTTCAGCGCGGATAAAACCGCGCTCGAAATCGGTGTGGATGACACCGGCCGCACCCGGCGCAGTGGTGCCCTGAAGGATGGTCCAGGCACGCACTTCTTTGACGCCAGCGGTGAAATAACTTTGCAGGCCGAGCAGGTGGTAGCCGGCGCGAATCACGCGGTTCAAGCCGGGTTCGTCCAGCCCTAAGTCTTTCAGGAATTCGTTGCGGTCGGCGGCCTCGAGACTCACGAGCTCGGCTTCGATGGCGGCGCAGATCACCACGCACTCGGCGCCGTTTTTTGCGGCGTAGTCGGCGACGCGCTGGCTGTAGTCATTGCCACCGAGATTGGCTTCATCGACGTTGGCGATGAACAACACCGGCTTGGCGGTCAAGAGGCTCACTTCGCGCAGCAGCGCGCGGGCGTTGTCATCGAGTTCCAGCGAACGTATCGGCCGGCCTTCGTCGAGCGCTGCGAAAAAAAATCTTGTAGGCATCGGCGCGCGCGCGCTGTTCCTTGTCACCGGACTTGGCAGCTTTCTCGGCGCGGTCGAGGCCCTTGGAGACGGTATCGAGGTCAGCGAGCGCGAGTTCGGTGTCGATAACTTCGATGTCGGCAATCGGATCGATGCGGCCGGCGACATGGGTGATGTTGTCGTTCTCAAAGCAGCGCACCACGTGCGCAATCGCATTGGTCTCGCGGATGTGGGCGAGGAACTTGTTGCCGAGGCCTTCGCCTTTGGAAGCGCCGGCGACGAGGCCAGCGATATCGACAAACTCCATGCTCGATGGCAACACGCGCTGTGGGTTGACGATGGCAGCGAGTTTATCCAGACGCGGGTCCGGCACCGCGACAATGCCGACATTGGGTTCGATGGTGCAGAACGGGTAGTTCTCCGCTGCAATCGCCGCTGAAGTCAGCGCATTGAACAGCGAAGACTTGCCGACGTTGGGCAGGCCGACGATTCCGCATTTAAAACCCATCGTTCTGTTCCTTATCCCTTGGCCACACGCTGGTTGAGCGTATTCATGGCGAGGTTGAAACCACCGTTGATGATGGTCTCGAAGTTGTCCAGCACGGCGGCGATGGCGGCCTCGATGGCGTCGCGCTCGGCGGCCGGTGGACGTGATAACACATAACCTGCGACATCACGGCCGACACCCGGATGGCCGATACCGAGTCTTATGCGCAGGTAATCCTTGCTGCCCAGCATCTGCTCGATGCTGCGCAGACCATTGTGGCCGCCATGTCCGCCGCCGCGTTTCAAACGCACGCTGCCGACCGGCAGATCGAGTTCGTCATGCACGACCAGTACGGAGTCCGGCGGCACGCGGAAATAGGCCGCACAGGCCGCGACGGATTCACCGCTGAGATTCATGTAGGTGGCTGGCTTGAGGAGTCTCAAACCCGAAGCGGCGCGTCCGAGTTCGCCTTTGTAGCGCGACTCGATGCGCATATCGACCTTAAATTTGCTGGCCAACGCATCGACCAGCCAGAAGCCGACATTGTGTCGATCATCTGCGTGACCGGCCCCGGGATTGCCGAGGCCGACCACCAATTGCACCGCTTCCGCGCCGGACACCTTCGCTTATGCTTGGCTTGGATACCGGCGCAGACAGGCGTTACGCGGCCGCGTCGCCTTCGCTGCCCTTCGGCGCGTAGACCGAAACCACCGGCAGCGCGTCGTCGCCACCATGCAGCAGGGCGGTCAACTGCACACCTTCCGGCAGTGTGAGCTCACCAACGTGCAGCGTGTCGCCGACGTTCATTTCCTTCAGATCGACTTCGATGAACTCCGGCAGATCCTTCGGCAGACAGGTGATTTCCACGTCAGCCATCTGGTGCGAGATCACGCCGCCGCCAACCTTGACGCCGACGCAGGTGTCTTCGTTGACGAAGTGAATCGGCACGCGCATGTTCAGCACTTCGGTTTCCGATACACGCAGCAGATCCATGTGATGGATGCGCGGCTTGTAGACGTGGCGCTGCATGTCTTTGACCACCACGCGCTCGGTCTTGCCGTCGAGCTTCAAAGTCAGGATGTGCGAATAAAACGCTTCGTGCGCGGTTTGCAGCAGCACCTCGTTGTGGTCGAGGGTGATGGCTACGGGGTCAGCATGACCTCCGTACAACACGCCCGGCAGTTTGCCCTCGCGACGCAGGCGGCGGCTCGCACCCTTACCCCTGTCTGCGCGAGTCACGGCAGCGATTTCAAATTTGTTCATCAATCGATACTCCAGATACTCTCAAAACAAAACACAGAAACACCGCCGCCCAGTCCGCGACCAGGCCAGACGACGGCTTTTCACGATACGGCGCCGCACCTCGCGACGCCGCAATTCACAACAAACTCAATCGACAAACATCGAACTCAGGGACTGGCCTGAGCTGATGCGGCTGATACTTTCGCCGAGCAAACCGGCAACCGACAACTGACGAATCTTCTCGCAGCCGCTCGCGGCTTCGGAGAGCGGGATGGTGTCACACACCACCAGTTCGTCGAGGGTCGAATTGTTGATGTTGTCGATGGCCTTGCCGGACAGCACCGGGTGGGTGCAATAAGCCACCACTTTACGCGCGCCGTGATCCTTCAGGGCCTCGGCCGCGCGGCACAATGTGCCAGCGGTATCGACCATGTCATCGACCATCACACAGGTGCGGCCGGCAACATCGCCGATGATGTTCATGACCTGCGACTCGTTGGCGCGCGGGCGGCGCTTGTCGATGATGGCGAGATCCGCGTTGTCGAGTTGACGGGCAATGGCGCGCGCGCGCACCACACCGCCGACGTCGGGCGAGACCACCATGAGGTTCTCGTATTCATGTTTCCAGATGTCGCCGAGCAACACCGGCGAGGCGTAGACGTTGTCCATTGGAATGTCGAAGAAACCCTGGATCTGCTCGGCATGCAAATCGACCGTCAGCACGCGGGTGGTGCCCACCGAGGTAATCATGTTGGCCACCACCTTGGCGGTGATCGGCACCCGCGCCGAACGCGGGCGGCGGTCCTGGCGGGCGTAGCCCATGTAGGGAATGACGGCGGTGATGCTATGCGCTGAAGCGCGCCGCAGGGCGTCGATCAGCACCAGCAGTTCCATGAAGTTGTCGTTGGCCGGTGCACAGGTCGACTGGATGACGATGCAATGGCGACCGCGCACGTTCTCGGCGATTTCGACCGTGATCTCGCCGTCGCTGAAGCGCCCGACCGTGGCCTTGCCGAGCGGCATGTGCAGATGGCGGGCAATGGCGCGCGCCAACGGCCGGTTGGCGTTGCCGGTAAACAGCATCATCGATTCTTCGATCATGTGCGGGGCGCGAGGCCTCTCCCAATCAATGCAAACGCACCATGGTGCGCATGGGCGGGGTTTGGTCAATGTGCGAATGAATTCGCACCTGCAGGGCAATGCCCGGGAAATGGCTGGGGTGCCAGGATTCGAACCTGGGAATGCCGGGATCAAAACCCGGTGCCTTACCGCTTGGCGACACCCCAAAGCTGAATCGTTGCGCGTGCCCCGTGGCACGCTGTCGCTATATATATGTGTCGTGCCGGCGCCTGCTGGCTTACGGCGCTGGCCATCAAATTTCCATCGCCAGTCGCGCCGCGAGCGGCGAACGATTGACGCGTCGGGCGCGAAAGTGCCGCCACTCGGCCGGCACCTGCCGCTCAACCGCGTCGGCCGCGCTGTCGGAATCAAACAGCGCATAAACGCTGGCGCCGGTGCCACTCATACGTGCCCAGGCGCGCAGCTTCAACCAGTCCAGTGCGCGACCGACCTCCGGATAGAGCCGCCGCGTGACAGGCTCACAATCGTTCCGAGTGCTGCTTAACGAAAAGGCGGGCATTGTGATTGGCGGGGTATCCCGTGTCAATTCAAGGTCGCTGAAAACCACCCGGGTCTCGACATTGCAGTCCGGAGTGATGACCAGCAGCGGGCCCTCCTCGGCCGGGCATGGGGTCAGGATTTCGCCCACCCCTTCGGCCCACGCGGACTCGCCGCGTACGAACACCGGCACGTCGGCGCCGAGGCTCAAGCCGAGCCGCGCGAGCTCATCGACGGGCACAGCGGTACCCCATAACTGATTCAAAGCAACCAGCACGGTCGCCGCATCGGAGCTGCCCCCGCCGAGGCCACCGCCCATCGGCAGACGTTTGTCGACCGCGATGTCAGCGCCGAGCGAGCAGCCGGTCAGGGTTTGCAGTTTGCGCGCGGCGCGCACCACCAGGTCCTGCTCGGGGGCGACTCCGGACAGCTCGGATAGCCGCCGGACATCACCATCCGCACGCACCGTGAAATGCAGGGTGTCGCCGTAATCGACGAACTGGAACAGGGTCTGCAGTAGATGATATCCATCCGGCCGGCGCCCGGTGACATGCAGGAATAAATTGATCTTGGCCGGTGCCGGCCACCCCAGCGCGTCCATGTTCAGCGTTGCTCCCAGGTCTTGATTGCCATCCGCACCCGCAACTCATCGTGGCTGAGAGTCAACCGTTTGGGCAGGTCTCGGTCACTGACGTGCATGTATTCGAGCACACTCACGCGCCAACCATCCTGCGCAAAATCGGTCCAGCGGCCGGCTTCGTCGAGCCGCGCGTCGCTGACCACGTGGGCGGGATCAGGGTCGGGTATGCCACGCACCCAGTAGCGCGCGCCGCTCAGGGGCAGAGCCCAGCCGAGATGTTCACGCATCAAGGTCTCGGGGTCAGCGGCGCTGAAGATGTCGCCCTTGGAGGAGACCAGCGAAACGGCCTTGCCATTGCCGGACAGCGCATAGGTGCCACCATTCAAGGGAGCTGCGACCCGCAACGAATAATCCGCGCCGGCTTCGCGCCAATCGAGGTCGGCGCTGAATCCTTTGTCTTCACGTTGCACGGCGATACGGCCGGCCAGGCGCCACGGGCTGAAGCTGCTGACCTTGGCCAGGTGCTCGGCATGTTTATCTTCCGCCGGGAGTGGCGGCGCGGAGGGGGTGGGCTGCGACGCGAGCCGCGAGCAGGCTGCCAGCAGCATGACGACCAGCAGCGCCGCGCTGCGCAATGCCCGCCGGCCCCGCAGAGTAACGCGCGCAGCGCTCACGGCTTCAAGCGTTTGATGACTTCCAGGAGCTTCTTGTCGTTGGGTGTGTCACGCAGGGCCGCCTCCCAGGTCTTTTCAGCGGCGGCACGGTCACCCTTGACCCACAACACCTCACCAAGATGCGCCGCCACTTCCGGGTCGTTGCGCAGTTCGCGAGCCTTTTCGAGGTAGCTGACGGCTTCGTCGAGCCTGCCCAGACGGTACAGCACCCAGCCCATGCTATCGAGGATGTAAAAATCCTTGGGACTGATTTCCAGCGCGCGCGTGATCAGAGCGAGGGCTTCGTCGTAACGTTTGGTGCTGTCGGCAAGGGTATAACCGAGCGCGTTCAAGGCCTGGGAGTTCTCCGGCTCCTTGGCGATGATGGTGCGCAAATCCTTCTCCAGCACCTCGGTTCGGCCCATCCGTTCGGCCAACATGGCGCGCGTGTAGAGCAGGTCGGAATGATATTCGCCGCTGGCGAGCGCCGCGTCGTAGACCTTCATGGCGTCGTCGTAGCGGTTCTTATCGGTCAGGATCTCGCCCTTGGCGCGTGCCACATTAAAGCGCTGTTCGTCGTCTTCGACGGTGAGTTTGTCTAGAAAGGCGACGGATTCGTCGGTCTGGCCCTGCATCGCCTTGACCAGTGCAATCCGCATCTGCGCCCCGAAATAATTGCTGCCGCCCTGCACTTTGCGATAGTGAACGAGGGCCGCTTGCGGGTCTTTTTTGGCCTCGGCTATCTGCCCCAGGTAATACTGCGCTTCGTCAGTCCGCGCATCGAGTTTGAGCAGACGGGTGAAATTTTTGGCCGCTTCATCGACGCGATTGGCCTGCAGATTGAGCAGTCCCAGGGCAAAAACGATGTCGGAGTTCTCCGGCGCTTCATTCGCCAGCATACGAAATTGCAGGCGCGCCTCCTCGTAGCGGTTAGCGTCGGCCAGCAGGCGCGCAAAAATGAGGCGCAGGCCGAACTGCTTGGGATTGGCGGCCAGCACCGAGTCCAGCCATTCGATGGCCTGCGGCAGCTTGCCCTGTTTCTGCAGGATGGCGAGATAGGCCATCGCCACGTTGGACGACAGTTCGGTGCGCTTGACGATGCGGTTCATCGCGTCGCGGGCCTTGTCGAGCTGCTCGGCGCGGATCGCGAGCAAAGCGTAGGCAAGCAGCGCGTCGCTGTCCTCGCCGTGTTTGGCGACCAGCTTCTCCATCACCGCCAGCGCGGTCTGGCGATCGTCCTCATGGCCGAGCAGGTTGGCGACCATGCGCAGACGGTTGCCGGGCTGGCCGGCGTCGTGGGATACCACGTAATCGAGATGCTCGAGGGCAGCATCAACCTTGCCCTGGCGGATGTACATGGCGGCCAGAATCTGGCGTGCGTCCATGTCTTTCGGGTCGAGATCGACCCACGTGCGGGCCGCGCGGAGGGCCGATTCGTCGTCGCGGGCGAACACCGCGATGCGGGTGGCGCGTTCGGCCAGGCCGGCGTCACGCAGACTCTGCGCGAGCTCGACATAGTTCTGCACCGCTACATCAAGGTGGCCACGCTGACCGGCGAACTCGGCCATCAGCAAACGATAATAGGGGTCGTTCTCGTAGGCGAAGGGCGCCGCGGGTGGGGCGGGCGGGGCCGGAATCACAGCGACTGTCGGCGCACTCGTGCTGGCGGCAGGACTGGCCGGTGGAACGGTCGGTGGCGTGGCGCAGGCCGCGAGCGACAGCAGCCCGGCGCCGGCGATGGCGCGCGCGAGGAGACCAATGGAGCGATGCAAGGTAGTGCGCAAGGTGTCTTTGCCGGATGCCGTCCGCGTCGTGGAAAATCCCTTCGCTGCGGTCGTTAGTGGTTTCACAGGTGTTCTGACTTAAACTATAACCCAGTTAACGCACAAGCTTAATTTTGATAGGACCGAAGAGCAGTCGTTCCCACGCACAGGCATCCCGACTCGGGTTCGGACGCTGAGCGGGAAGCCTTGCCCGCCCTCGCGCCATGACACTGTTCATACTCGGACTCAGCCACAAGACCGCGCCGGTAGAGGTTCGCGAAAAGGTCGCCTTTGACCTTGCGCAACTGCCCTCCGCGCTCGGCGCCCTGAACGCCCGCCCTGGCGTTGCCGAGTCCTTGATCCTGTCGACCTGCAATCGCACCGAGCTTTATTGCGACATCGACGAGAAAGCCTTGCGCGAACCGCTGAGCTGGCTCACTCAATATCGCAATATCGGCTCGCACGACATCGAACCGCACCTTTATCATCTCGATAGCGAACAAGCGGTGCGCCATGCGCTGCGCGTCGCGGCCGGCCTCGATTCACTGGTGGTGGGCGAGCCGCAGATACTCGGGCAACTGAAAGACGCCTACCGTACTGCGGTGGACGCCGGCACGGTCGGCAAGTTCCTCAACCGTCTCATGCAGTTCTCGTTCTCGACCGCAAAGATGATTCGGTCCGAAACCGACATCGGCAATACACCGGTATCGGTGGCCTATGCGGCGGTCAAACTGGCGCAGCAGATTCACGGCTCGCTGGAGCGTCGCTCAGCGTTACTGATCGGCGCGGGCGACACTATTTCACTGGTTGCCAATCACCTCGCCGGCGCCCACATCGGCAAGATGGTGGTGGCCAATCGTTCGCTGGAAAACGCCGTCACGCTCGCCGAGCGGGTCGGTGCGACGCCGATAGAATTGGCCGACATCACCTCACACCTGACCACGGTGGATATCGTGGTCAGCTCGACCGCCAGCCGCTTGCCCATCGTCACCCGCGGCATCATCGAGCTGGCGATGAAACAACGCGGCTATGAGCCGATGTTCATCGTCGATCTCGCGGTGCCGCGCGATGTCGAACCCGGCGTCGGCGAGCTTGAGGACGTCTACCTGTATACCGTCGACGACCTTGAGCATGTGGTCAGCTCCAATCTCAAGCTGCGTCACGAAGCGGCCGCCCAGGCCGAAGAAATGGTGCATCTGCAGGTGCGCGACTACATGGAGTGGCTGAAAGTCCAGGGCAGCGGCGCGACCATCGCCGAATACCGCGCGCAAGGCGAACGGGTGCGCGACGAACTCATGACCAAGGCGCGTGCGCGCCTGGAACGCGGCGACGACCCGCAGGCCGTGCTCGAATCCCTGGCCAACACCTTGACCAACAAACTCATGCATCACCCTACCGCCAACCTGCGCCAGAGCGGCGGTAGCGAGGATTATGTGCGCGTCGCGCGCGAACTGCTCGGCCTCGACGGACGCTGACCCCATGCAAACTTCTCTTTTACGCAAGCTCGAGACGCTGGTCGAGCGGCGCACCGAACTCGACGGCATGCTGGCCGTGCCGGAAGTGATCAACGATCAGGAGCGTTACCGCAGCCTGTCGCGCGAACACTCGGAAATCAGTCCGGTGGTGGAATGTTTCGACCGCTATCGCCGCACCCAGGACGCCATCACCCATGCCGAAGCGCTGATGCGCGAAGACGACGCCGAGATGCGCGCGCTGGCCCAGGAAGAAGCGCTCGATGCGCGCGGTTCGCTGGACGCGCTGGAAGTGGAACTGCAGAAACTGCTGATCCCGAAAGACCCGGACGACAACGCCGATGTGTTCCTCGAGATCCGGGCCGGCACCGGCGGTGACGAGGCCGGTCTGTTCGCGGGCGATCTGCTGCGCATGTATCTGCGTTACGCCGAGAACCGCGGCTGGCGCAACGAAGTCATGTCGGCCAATCAGGCCGAACTTGGCGGCTACAAAGAAGTGATCGTGAAGATCACCGGGCAAGGGGTGTACGAGCGCCTGAAGTTCGAGTCCGGTGCCCATCGTGTGCAGCGCGTGCCGGATACCGAGTCGCAGGGACGTATCCACACCTCGGCCTGCACAGTGGCGGTGATGCCCGCGGTGGATGCGATCGAAGATGTCGATATCAATACCAAAGATCTGCGCATCGACACCTACCGCGCCTCGGGCGCCGGTGGTCAGCACGTCAACAAGACCGATTCGGCGATTCGCATCACGCATATCCCGACCGGGGTGGTGGTGGAATGCCAGGACGAACGCTCGCAGCACAAGAACCGCGCGCGTGCCATGAGTCTGTTGCGCTCACGGCTGCTCGCCGCCGAACGCGGCAAACAACAGGCCGAACAGGCGCAGACGCGCCGCAATCTGGTCGGCAGTGGCGATCGCTCCGAGCGCATCCGCACCTATAACTTCCCGCAGGGACGCGTCACCGATCACCGCATCAATCTGACTGTCTACAAACTCAACGAACTCATGGAAGGCGACGTTGATGTGGTGATTGAACCACTTCTGACCGAGCATCAGGCGGACCTCATGGCGCAGCTCGCGCTCGACACTTGATGCCGTGGCCGCAGCTCTGACGGTCGCCACCGCCTTACGCGCCGCGACCACCCGCCTGGCGGCCAGCGAATCGCCACGTCTCGACGCCGAACTGTTGCTCGCCCACAGCCTCGGCGTGAGCCGTACCTACCTCTACAGCCATCCCGAGTTCGAACTCGATGCGGCGTGTCATGCGCAGTTTGCGGCGTTGATTGACGCGCGCGCGCGTCACACTCCGCTGGCTTATCTGACCGGCAGCGCGGAGTTCTGGTCGCTGACCTTCACGGTCACACCGGCGGTGTTGGTGCCGCGCACCGAGACCGAGGTGCTGGTCGCCGAAGTATTGGCCGCATGGCCTGCAGACAGGCCCGGCGTGATGCTCGACATCGGCACCGGCAGCGGCGCCATCGCGGCGGCCGTCGCCCATGAGCGGCCGGCGCTGTCGGTGTTCGCGAGCGACTACTCCGACGCGGCACTGCGGGTCGCGCACGCCAATTTTGTGCAACTCGGCCTCGAACGGATTGCCTGTCTGCGCGGCAACTGGCTGCGCGCCATCGCCGCCCACAGTCTCGATGTAGTGGTGTCCAATCCGCCCTATGTCGGCGCTGCGGAAGCGGTTGATGCGGCAGTGGCATTTGAACCCGCCACGGCGGTATACGCCGCCGACAAGGGCATGGCGGCACTCGCAGCCATCGTCAGCGAAGCGCCGCGCTGTTTGAGGCCGGGCGGTTATATCGCGCTGGAACACGGCTATCAGCAGGGCACGCTGGTGCGTGCGCTGCTGGCGGCCCAGGGCTTCAAGCGTATCGCCAGCGTGCGTGATCTGGCCGGGCACGAACGCGTCAGTGCGGCGTGGCGCGATTGAACATCGCCAACGGCTCGGCGACACTCAGATTCAGACTCGCACCGCGCGCGACCGCTACGGAGAATGACGATGGATGATCAACTGCTGCTGCGCTACAGCCGCCAGATCC
>CAMCBY010000093.1 GCA_945873015.1 Klebsiella pneumoniae | reverse complement strand
TCGGAGTAAACCGCTTCCGGGGTCGAGGCGTCACGCCACAGGCCGGTCTCCTTGGCATAGGCTTCGACCAGTGCGACCTGTTCGTCGCTGCGGCCCGAGAGCTTCAAGAACGCGACGGTTTCGGCGTCGATGGGGAAAATGCCGCAGGTCGCGCCATACTCCGGCGCCATGTTGGCCAGCGTCGCACGATCTGCCAGCGGCAACTGGTCGAGACCGGGGCCGAAGAATTCCACGAATTTGCCGACCACACCCTTCTTGCGCAGCATCTCGGTTACGCGCAGGACGAGGTCGGTGGCGGTGGTGCCTTCGGTCAGTTTGCCGATCAGCTTGAAGCCGACCGTCTGCGGAATCAGCATGGTGACCGGCTGGCCGAGCATGGCGGCTTCGGCTTCGATACCACCCACACCCCAGCCCAATACACCCAGGCCGTTGATCATGGTGGTGTGGGAATCGGTGCCGACCACGGTGTCCGGGTAGGCCTGCAGCACGCCGCCGTTTTCACGGGCGAACACGGTGCGCGCGAGGTATTCGAGGTTGACCTGATGCACGATGCCGGTATCGGGCGGCACCACCACGAAGTTCGAAAACGCTTCCTGGCCCCAGCGCAGGAAACCATAACGTTCCTGGTTGCGGTCGAATTCAATCTTGGCGTTTTCATCCGCCGAAGTCTTGGTGCCGAACACATCGACCTGCACGGAGTGATCGATGACGAGCTCGGCGGGCGACAGCGGGTTGATCTTGTTCGGGTCACCGCCGAGTGCCGACATCGCGTCGCGCATCGCGGCCAGGTCGACCACCGCCGGCACGCCGGTGAAGTCCTGCATCAAAACGCGCGCGGGCGTAAATGCGATTTCTTTGGTGGGGGTGGCTTTGGCATCCCATTGCACCAGCGCCTCGATGTCTTCGCGCGTGACGTTTACGCCGTCTTCGGTGCGCAGCAGGTTCTCGAGCAGGATTTTCTGGGCGAAGGGCAGCTTGGCGATGGGGTACTTGCCGGCCAGGCGCGCGCAGCTATAGATCTCGTATTTCTTATCGCCGACTTTGAGTTCCGTGCGGGCGTCGAAAGAGTTGTTCATGATGTCTCCGTGCAGCTATGAGAGGTATCGGGGGCGCAAATCAAGCGCGACATTATCGGCAATTCGGCGTCACAGTTGTAGGTTTTTGGGGTGTTTTTCCACCTTTGAAATGATCGCGCCGCCCAGACATACCTCATCCTGGTAGAACACCACCGACTGGCCAGGGGTCACGGCGCGCTGCGGGGCACTGAATTCGACCAGTAGCTGGTCCCGATCGTGGGCAAGGATGGTGCATGGCTGGGCACGTTGGCGATAACGGGTCTTGGCGGTGCACGAGATGGGCGCGAGTGGTGCCTGGCCCGCCACCCACGAGACATCGGTCGCCAGCAGCGCCTGACTTTGCAGGGCCGGATGGTCGTGACCCTGCACGACGGTGAGGATGTTGTGCTCGAGATCCTTGGCGGCCACGAACCATGGCGCCTCGATGCCGCCGCGCACGCCACCGATGCCGAGCCCCTGGCGCTGACCCAGGGTGTAATAAACCGCGCCGTGATGCTGGCCGATGACGCGGCCATCCTCAGTCATGACCGGGCCGGGCTGGGCCGGCACGTACTGCGCGAGGAACTCGCGAAAGCGCCGCTCGCCAATAAAGCAGATGCCGGTCGAATCCTTTTTCTCGTGGGTGGCAAGTCCCGCCGCGCGGGCCAGCGCGCGTACCTCGCGTTTCGGCAGGTCGCCGACCGGAAACATGGCGTTGCCGAGTTGCCCCTGGCCGAGGGTATAAAGGAAATAGCTCTGGTCCTTGTTGCCATCAACGCCGGTCTTCAAGCGCCAGTGTCCGTCGACATGATCGCTGCGCACGTAGTGGCCGGTGGCGATGAGGTCGCCGCCCAACTTGCGCGCCGCATCCAGAAAGGCCTTGAACTTGATTTCGCGATTGCACAGCACATCGGGATTGGGCGTGCGCCCGCGGCGGTATTCGGCGAGAAAATCCTCGAACACGCCATCCCAGTAGGCCTTGGACAAATCGATGGTATTGAGTGGTATATCGAGTTTCTCGCAGACCTCAAGACAATCATCGACGTCCTGTTCCCAGCGACAATGACCGTCTTCAGTCGGCTCGTTCCAGTTCTTCATGAACAAGGCTGAACAGCGCAGCCCGGCTTCGCGCAGGCGTAAGCAGGCGACTGACGAATCGACGCCACCCGACAGCGCGACCACCACATGCGGGTTGGTATTGCGCGCGAGCAATTCGCGCGGCAACCAGTCAGGCACCTGTGCGCTGGTCATGCCAGATAGTCATGCAGCAATGTCAGCGGATGAGACTGCCCGGCGAGATAGTCATCGACCGCGCGCAGCACCAGCGGACTGCGCAACTGCGCGCCACGCGCCGCCGCTTCGTCGCGTGTCCACCAGTGGGGTGCAATGATTTCTTTATCGAGCTTGCGCGTCGCATCGTGGCTGAGCGCGCTGGCGGCGAAGCAGAAACGCAGAAAAGTCTTGCCCGGGATCTCGGTGGCGAGCAGATAAATACCGACCAGATGATCGATACGCACCGTCCAGCCGGTCTCTTCCAGGGTTTCGCGCGCGGCGGCGGCGGGCAAGGTTTCGCCCGGGTCGAGATGGCCGGCGGGCTGGTTGATGACCGTGCGCCCATCGATGCTTTCCTCGACGAAAAGAAACCGGCCGTCGCGTTCGACGACGGTGGCGGCGACCACATGGGGGCGCCAGATGTCGGTGGTGTAGACCATGCTTTCAGACTCTCAAAGATAGACAGCAGATGCGTATCAGATACGTTTGACGACCGGATTGTCCCACGAGCCGGTGATGGTGTACTTGCGACTTAAAAAACGATTCATCTGTTCGGGGATCGACTTGAACATCTTCGATCCAATGTAATAAGCCGCGCCGGCGCCAGCGCCTATCGGTCCGAACAGTGCACCGGCCAAGGGCAGGCTGTTCGACAGCGCGGGCGTGACTACGATGTGCTGGTCATAGTCCTTGGCTGCGAGTCCGGTGCGGCCGGCGATATCGAAGCGCGCCGACGGACCTTCAATCAACAGACTGTTGGTATAGGCATTGCCGTCCTGCAGCTGGAACACGCCGGCAATCTGATCAAACACCAGACCCTTGTCGAACAGGTCTTCGAAATCGAGGCTCAAGCGTCGTGGCAGGGCCTGCAGGCTCAACAGTCCGAACAGGCGACCGGTGCCGGGTTCGATATCGAGAAAACGGCCGTTGGTGACGTGTAGTTCAAAGCTGCCATTGATATGCGCGAGCGCGAAGTCGGCCGGGGTGCCGTCCCAGTTGGCCTGAATGTCGATATTGGTTGCACCGTGTTTGATATTGGCCACCTGGTAGCCGAAACGTGACAGCAGCGCACCCAAGGCCTCGGCTTTGACCGCGATATCGAAATTACTCTGATGCGCTTCGCCATTCACCAGCCACTCGCCGGTCGCAACAATGTTGAAGTCTTCGCCGCTGAAGTGCAGTTTGTCGAGCGTCAAGCCGGCCGCATGGCGACTGGTGCGGATGTCGGCCGCGCCGAGTTCGATTTTGCCGTAACGGAAGTTCTCGCAATGCATTTCAAAGGCCGGCAGGCGGCGCGGATCGGTGTCCGGTGCTTTGCCGGCCGGTGCCGATTTGAGCGCGCGGCGCATGTGCAGATGGGAGAGATTCAAGCGCAACACACCCTGCGCGGCATCACGCGGGATCTCGATGCGGCCACTGACATCGGGCCCGTTGGCCAACACATTCCATTGCTCGGCTTCACGCGTGCCGGTGATGCGGGTGTCCTTGAACTTGCGCCCGAGCATACGCAGGTCGCTGACCTGCACATCAAGCGACAGCGGCAGACTGTCGGCATAGTCGTCGCCGCTCGCGGGCGCCTGTTGCACCAGACGTGTCCAGTCGCTCAAGGGCAATAGCGGGATATAACCGCGCAGACTAATGCCCGGCGTGCTGTTGAACTGCGGCTCGAGACTGCCGAACACGAGTTCCGCGC
Organism: Klebsiella pneumoniae; assembly: GCA_945873015.1. Taxonomy (GTDB): domain Bacteria; phylum Pseudomonadota; class Gammaproteobacteria; genus JADJYF01. Next base: position 6,947 of record CAMCBY010000093.1, on the reverse strand, counting down.
GGGTCAGGCGCGCACGGCCGTCGGGGTCGCGCGCGGCGTCGAGTTCGACACTCACCGTATCGCCGAGATCGACCCGCGTATGCACCGCCATGTGATCGCGAAGCGCGGCCTCGATGTGCAGCGCGCGCTGTTCCTCTGCGAGTTTGGCCAACGGCCACGGCAAGCCGATGGCGAGCCCTTCGAGCGTCGAGTCAATGGTCAGGCGTTGTGTCAGCCCGGCCTCGAAGCCGGCCGCGCTCGGCACTTTCATGCTCGCCTGCCACGGCACTTCACCACTGAGATTGCCGAGTTTGTCGTGCCGTTCCAGCCACGTATGTACCGGTGGCGTGTATTTCTTGAGATAGGCGACTAGTGCAGTTGACGGCGATACACCGCTCATTTGAAATTCACTGTCGTAGTGCGCATCGTGCAACGCGCCGTTGATGGTGAGTGCTACCGGCGTGCCATCAAATACCGCGCGCAGATTCTCGCCATGCCAGTCGCGATGCGAAAAACTGACTGCGCCGACGACCTCGTCGAGGGTCAGCTTCTGTTTGGTTTCGATGATGCGGTTGCCATCGAACCGCGCCTCACCTTCGACCTCGCGTGGACCGCCCGCATACAGCGCGAGATTCATCTTGAGCGGCACTTCAACCTTGCCGCTGATGTCGAGATCGAGCAGGCGTTTGGCGCGTCCGGTGGCGAGCGGGCTGTTGCGCACCAGCGCAATCGCGTCGGCGGCCGAGCTGTGCGCCACACCCGTGACTTCCAGCGTGCGTTGGCGAATGCCGAGGTTGGGCAGCACGATACGGGTGCCTGCGATATTGGCGCCGCTGATGCTGCCGCGCGTCACGTTGAACCTGAGTGCCGCGGCGCGGATTTCAAGTTCGCCATCGACCTGTGTTGCCACCGGCCACAGGCGTGCGTAATGCAAGGTCGCTTCGCGCACGGAGAAATCGGCGCTGAATTCGCCGCTCTTGTCGCTGAAGGGAAAATGATCGAGCGCTCCGCGTAGCGCGATACGACCGTGCTCAACGTGGCCGCTCTCGAACAGACGCCGCGCCCATTCCTCGCCGTGGCCTGGCATGACATGCAGGGGCAGCAGATCCTGAATGCGGGCCGCATCGTCGGCGGCAAAACGCGCTTTGATATCGACCTGCGGCGCGCTGCCGCTGAGGTGCTCAAGCGTGCCGTCAACACCGATACGATGGCCGGCGGCGCGCGCGCGCAGACCATGAGCCTCGGCATGGAGCGGTTTATTGCCGACTTGCCGCCACGACAGCGCGCCGAACAGACGCTCCACTTCGAGCGGTTTGGGCAGGCGCTGCGCGTCGGTCAGCGTGAAGGCGGCATCGTCAAAAGCGACATGACCACCGCCACCATTCGCCTTCATCTCGAACGACAGGCCGTCGACGGCGCGAGTTTGCTCGGCATCGCGTAGCGCGAGCCCGGCGAGTTTGGCGGCCACATAAAAACGCGGCGGCGCTTCGCCGCGCGGCAACCACAGCGCATCGAGTCGCGCCAGACGGCCACGCGGTTGCGCGCGCAGCAGTTGCTCGCGTATCGGGCCGGGGGCGGTCATGCGTGTGACCAGCGCGACCAGCGGTTCGACCGGCAGCGCGGCAGCGCGTAATGCCAGACGCGGACCGTGTTCGGCGCTGACCCGCCAGACGGCTGACAGGCGGCCGTCGCTCTTGGCACCCGCCTCGCCAGGCAGGGCGATGTCGGCGAGTGCCAGATGCCAACTGTCGTCGCGCTTCTGCAGTTGACCGCGTGCCTCAAGCACATGTCCCTGGTCGCTGCGCGAGCGCTCGACGTTGAGTTCGAAATCGCTGTGCCGCAGTTGTCCGTCGCGCCAGGTAGACCACGCCACCAGATTGACCGGCACCTCGTTCGGGCGCGGCCCGCGCCAGTCGGCCTGGCGCAACAGATAGTCGCTGTTGATGCCATCCAGGCGCGCGTCGATATTGCCTTCCCAATGGGGGTCGAGCGGATTGCCGCGGGTGTGAATCTCGAGTGTTGCGTGACGTCCCAGCATGGCCGGCAGTTCGGCGTAGGCGGTGATGGTCTTGCTGCGGCCACGGCTTTGAATGGTGAGACGCAGGCCGGACAGCGCATAACTCGCATGCGCACGCTGATCGTTAACCGTCAGGTCGGCCTCGCGCACCGCGAAATTGTCCTGGTCCAGCAGCCAGCGCGTGACGGGCGAGTGGGGCGGTGGCATGCCGGCCACTGAAAACTGACCGTGTATGTCGCGAATGAGATTCATCGCCACGCCGGTAACGATGAGACGCGTGGGTTTGAGTTCTCGGTGTTGGAGCGAAGCGAGCAGCGCGATGTCGATATCGGCACGCTCGAAACGGATCAGTTCTGCCTGGCTGTGTTCATCCAGTATGACCAGATGGTCGACCGACAGACGCGGCGCCCAGCCGCTCCAGTTGGCGCTGATGCCGCCCACCTCGACCGGTCGTCCGACCATCTCGCTCAGCCAGATCTCGACGGCAGCACGCTGTTCGCCGATCTGCGGCAGCAGCATACGCACCAGCGTGACCAGCGCTGCACCACCAATCAGTAGCACCGCGACGCTGGTCCACAGCAGGGAAAGGAGACGCTCGAGAATCCGTCGCATGCACGAACTACAGCAGTACGACGTCGTACTGTTCCTGCGTGTAAGCGGTCTCCACCTGGAAGCGGATCGGGATGCCGATGAATTCCTCGAGTTCGGCGATGCTGGTCGATTCTTCGTCGTGCAGACGATCGACCACTTCCTGTGAAGCAACTACCAGCAGGCTCTGCGCCTCGAACTGGCGTGCTTCGCGCAGGATTTCGCGGAAGATCTCGAAACACACTGACTCGGCGGTCTTGATCGAGCCGCGCCCCTCACAGGTCGGGCAGCTCTCACACAGCACGTGTTCGAGACTCTCGCGAGTGCGCTTGCGCGTGATCTGTACCAGACCCAGCGAGGTCAATTCACTGACCGTGATCTTGGAATGATCCCGTTCCAGGCTTTTCTCCAGCGCGCGCAACACCTGGCGCTGGTGTTCGACTTCGGTCATGTCGATGAAGTCGATAATGATGATGCCACCCAGATTGCGCAGCCGCAGTTGCCGCGCAATGGCCTGGGCGGCCTCGAGATTGGTCTTGAAGATGGTTTCTTCGAGATTGCGGTGACCGACAAAACCACCGGTATTGACGTCGATGGTGGTCATGGCCTCGGTCTGATCGATGACCAGGTGGCCGCCGGATTTGAGTTCGACCTTACGTTGCAGCGCGCGGTGGATTTCGTCCTCGGTCGAATATAAGTCGAGTATCGGCCGCTCGCCGGGGTAGTGCTCGATACGCGCTACCAGTTCCGGCGTGAACTCGGCGGCGAACTCGCAGACCTTGACGTAGTTTTCGTTCGAATCGATGCGAATTTTCTCGACCGACGCTACCGCCACATCGCGCAGGGTGCGCAGTACCAGCGGCAGGTCTTCATGTACACAGGCCGGCGCACGCGCAACCGCCAGTCGCTCCTGGATGGACAGCCACAGACGATTGAGAAACGCCATGTCGGCCGCGAGCTCAGTGCCCGACGCGCCTTCAGCGGCGGTGCGCGCGATATAACCGCCGGCATAGGCGCTGCTGTCGGTCATGCGCGCCAGATCGACGGTCGCCGCGAGGTCGTCGATGGGTTTGAGGCCGGGCTGCAGCGAGACGATGAGGTCGCGCAGGCGCGAGCGTTCGCCGTCGTCCTCGATGCGCTGCGAGATACCGACCGTGCTCGAGCCCGGCATGAACACCAGGTAGCGCGACGGCACACTGATATAGGTCGTCAGGCGCGCACCCTTGGTGCCCAGCGGGTCCTTGGTGACCTGCACGACCAGGGTCTCACCCTCGCGCACGGCCTGCTCGATGGATACCTCATGGCCGCTCTCGGCGGCGCGGCGCGCGGCGGCGGCAATGTCGGAGACGTGCAGAAAAGCGGTGCGATCGAGGCCGATGTCGAGGAAGGCGGCGCCCATGCCGGGCAGCACGCGGCTGATTTTGCCGAGGTAGATGTTGCCGACCAGCCCGCGATTGCGGGTCCGTTCGATGGCGAGTTCCTGCAGCACGCCGTTCTCGATGACGGCGACCCGCGTCTCCTGCGGCGTGATGTTGACTAGGAATTCTTCCGCCATGCTTGAAGCGAGGGAGCCGGTGAGTGCAACAGTGCCGAGTGCGGCGGTGGGCGGCATTATAACGACGGCTGGCGACCAGCGACCAGCGCCGTGCCGACCCATGTGCCGGCATGCGACGGGCGACACACCCCGGGGCGGTCTGGCCGGGGCCATTTCGGTGCAAGACTGCTAACCCTTCTATCCGTTACAGCGGCGCGTATAATGCGCGGCCCTACGCAGGGCCCGACGCTATGCTCATCTCTGACCTCAACGACACGCTGGCTATGGTCCTCGCCATTGGCGATGGCAAGGTGCTAGAGCCGCTCACCGCGCGCCGCGCCATTGCCGCCATGCCCTTCGGCGGCACTTATCGCATCATCGATTTTGCACTGACCAACTGCCTGCACTCCGGGCTGCGCCGCATCATGGTGCTGACCCAGTACAACTCCCTGTCCCTGCAGAACCACATCCGCGATGGCTGGTCGATATTCAATACCGACCTCGGCGAATACATCATGCCGGTCACGCCGCCCATCAATAACACGCTGTCGACCTATGCCGGCGTGGCCGATGCGTTATACAAGAATCTTTACCTGCTCGACGGCGCCAAGGAAGAGACCATCATTCTGGTCTCGGGCGAGCAGATTTACCGCATGGACTATGCGGCTGTGCTGGCCTTCCATGCCGAGCATGGTGCTGATGTGACCATCGCCGGCGTGCCGGCGGTCAATGCCTACGGTGCGACCTTCCCGGTGGCGCTCGAAGTCGATGGCATTGATGTCAAGGGCGTGCGCACCGACGCCACCACGCCTGGCCCCGACGACAACCTGGTGTGGCCGATGCGGGTGTTCGTATTCAAGCGCCGCAAACTGGTCGAGATGCTCAAGCGTCTCGATGGCAAGTCGCCGATAGAAGCGCCGCTCTCGACCCTGATTGGCGAGAACATGTCTTTGTTCAAGCGCGTGGTGGCCTATCGTTTTGGAGGCACTTCCGGCCGTGTGACCCAGGACCGCTACTGGCGCCGGCTCGACGATCTGGACGATTATTACGAAGCGAACATGGACCTGCTCGAACTCGAACCGCCGCTCGACCTCTATCAGGCCGACTGGCAGATTCGTACCTACCAGACCCAGCGCCCGCCGGCGCGCACGGTGCCGGGCCGTTCCTGCAACGAAGGCATCTGCGTCAATTCCATCGTCTCCGGTGGCACCGTCATCGCGGGTGGTGGCGTCAATCACAGTGTGCTCGGCAATCGTGTTTACATCGACGACGGCGCGACGGTCGAAGACTCGATTCTGTTCTCCGACGTCAAGGTCGGTGAGGGCGCGCAGTTGCGGCGCTGCATTCTCGACCGGCAGGTGCAGGTGCCACCCGGCGAGCAGATTGGCTTCGACAAGGCGAGCGATGCCAAACGTTTCACCATGACGCCAGCCGGCGTCATCGTCATCCCCTCCGATTACAAGTTCAACGCCTGAAGGCTTGAGCATGACATTCGAAGCGCGCCTCGCCGACTGCCTGCCGCCCGGCGCGCTTCTGACCACGCCCGAAGCCAAGCGGCCTTATGAATGTGACGCCTTGTCGGCCTACCACGCCATGCCACGCGTGGTGGTGGTGCCCGAAACCCGCGCCGAGGTCGAAGCGGTGGTCAAGTTGTGCGCCGAGTACGAGGTGCCGCTGGTCACGCGCGGCGCCGGCACCGGCCTGTCCGGGGGCGCACTGCCGTTAGTCGACGGCTGCCTCTTGTCGCTGGCGCGCTTCAATCGAATCCTTGCCATCGACACTGCCAATCGCACCGCGACGGTCGAGCCCGGCGTGCGTAATCTCGCGATCAGCGAGGCGGTCGCGCCCTATGGTCTGTATTACGCGCCCGATCCGTCGTCGCAGATTGCCTGCACCATCGGCGGCAATGTCGCCGAGAATTCCGGCGGTGTGCATTGCCTGAAATACGGGCTGACGGTGCACAACGTCATCGAAGTCGAAATCCTCACCATCGACGGCGAGTGGCTGACGTTCGGCAGCCGCGGCCTCGATGCGCCGGGCTACGACCTGCTGGCTCTGATACATGGCTCGGAAGGGCTGCTTGGTATCGTCATGCAGGTCACCGTCAAACTGCTGCCGCGCCCGCAACTTGCGCGGGTGGTGCTGGCTGCATTCGACAGCGTCGAAGCAGCCGGCAGCGCGGTGGCTGCCATCATCGCCGCCGGCCTGGTACCGGCCGGGCTCGAGATGATGGATAAACTCGCGATCGAAGTCGCCGAGGCCTATTGTCATGCCGGTTACCCGCTCGATGCCGCGGCTATCCTGCTGTGTGAGGTCGACGGCAACAGCGTCGATGTGGCCGCACAGATTGAGGCGGTGAGCAGCGTTTTGCAGCAGGCGGGGGCCAGCATGTTGCGGGTTTCGCAGGACGAGGTTGAACGGCTGCGCTTCTGGCTCGGCCGCAAATCGGCTTTCCCCGCCATCGGCCGTATCGCACCTGACTATTTTTGTATGGACGGCACGATTCCGCGCAAACGCCTCGCCGAGGTGCTGGAAGACATCAGTGCGCTGTCGCGTGAATTCAATTTGCCGGTGGCCAATGTATTCCACGCCGGCGACGGCAATCTGCACCCGCTGATCGCCTTTGATGCCAATGACGACGACCAGATGCGGCGCGCCGCGCAACTCGGCAGTCGTATCCTCGCAAAATGTGTGGCGGTCGGTGGCACCGTGACCGGTGAACACGGGGTCGGCGTCGAGAAGTTGAACGAGATGTGCCTGCAGTTCAGCAGTGCAGAGCTTGAGAGTTTTTTCACGCTCAAGAAGGCGTTTGATCCGAAGGGTCTGTTG
>CAMCBY010000092.1 GCA_945873015.1 Klebsiella pneumoniae | reverse complement strand
CGCCGCGAGGTGATAATCACCTCGGCGCCTTCACGCGCCAGCATCACCGCCGCGCGTTGACCGACGGGTCCGGTGCCGGCCAGCACCACGGCGCGTTTACCGGCCATCGACATGTGCTGACCGATGTAGGCCACTGCCGCCGCGGCGGTGCTGTTACTGCCGTTGCTGTCGAGCATCACCGACACACGAAAGTCGCCGAAAAAATGATTGCGTATCGAAGCCAGTACCGCTTCGCCTTCGCCCATGTTGCTGCCGGTCACGAACAGCGCGGTATTCTTTTTGTGTTTGGGCGGTCGCGTGAACACTGCGCCATCGACCATGGTGCCGACCGTACTCGGTTTGACATTGCCGCGGCACGACACATGATCGGCACCGCCGTCGTAGGCGACCACGGTATCGAAGGTATTGGGGATAGGATCGGTATCGAGCTGGAACAGAATTTTCTTCATGCGACGCTCCGCGTTGGCTCACTGCAATGGGCACCGTAGCGCGCACGTCGACCTGCGGCAAGCCACTCGCGCGCGCGGTGACTGCCATACGCCGACGCATGCGGCCGGCGATCGCTCAGGCGTCTATACGCATTGAAAAATCAATCGCACGGACATGTTTGGTCAATGCGCCCACCGAGACAAAATCGGCGCCGACGGTGCCGAGACTGGCAAGTGCGTCTATTTCAACGCCGCCCGAGATCTCGACGAGCGCGCGCCCCGCGACATACGCAGTGGCAGCACGCATGGCCTCCAGAGAGAAATTATCGAGCATGATCATTTCGGCGCCGCTGGCGAGTGCCTCATCGAGTTCCTGCAGGTTTTCCACTTCGACTTCAATACGCAGCCCGGCGTGGGAAGCGCGCAAGGCGGCGACGGCGGCAGTGATCGAACCTGCCGCGGCGATGTGGTTCTCCTTAATCAGGATGGCATCGAACAGACCCATACGATGGTTGACGCCACCCCCCGCGCGGACTGCGTATTTTTGCGCGCTGCGTAAGCCGGGCACGGTCTTGCGCGTGTCGAGAATGCGGGTTTTGGTCTCGCCGAGTGCCGCCACATAATTGCGCGTGATGGTGGCGGTGCTGGACAGCGTCTGCAGAAAATTGAGCGCGCTGCGTTCGCCGGTCACGATTGCGCGCGCCGGGCCCTGCAGGCGACAGACCACATCATCGGCCTTGAGCGTGGCGCCCTCGTCGAACAGCCAGTCCACCGACACCGCTGGATCAATATGACGGAACACACTGTTGAACCACGGTCCGCCCGCCAACACGGCCGCTTCGCGACACACCACCCGCGCGCTGCACTGACGCGCGGCGGGGATCAGGGTGGCGGTAACGTCGCCGCTGCCGACATCTTCCGCCAACGCGATGGCGACCGTGGCGTCAATGTCGCTGGGGAGTTCCAGGGTCTGTGGCTTGCGGGACATGCTGTGATTTATCCGATGACAGGTGATCGCGCAGCGGGCGCGCTCAGCGTGGGGCACGGCTCGCGGGTGACCAGCGGTGAATATTGCGACGTCGGATGCTAACCTACGGCTATCCACAATAAGTTGTGAATGGCCATCGCCGTCGCGTCGACTGGCGGGTATCTTACAAGGATCCACCGTGAACACCGCAATTCGACTGCCCATCGCATGCGAAGCCGTGGCCGCGACGCGCGCTATTCCCAGCCTGTGGGAAGACGTCGTGCGCGGGCTGTTCAGCACACCTCGGCGGCTGCCGGCAAAATATTTCTATGACGATCGCGGATCGCAGCTGTTCGACCAGATCTGCAACGTGCCTGAGTATTACCCGACCCGCACTGAAAACGCGCTGCTGGCCGAGGTCTCGGCTGACCTCATCGCCTGTGCTCGACCGGCCAGCATCATCGAACTCGGCAGCGGCATGTCGCGCAAGACCCATCATCTGCTCGAGGCCTGCGCGAATCTCGATTGTTACGCCAGTTACGTGCCGTTTGATGTCTGTGACGATGTGCTGTTGTTGAGTGGAGCGCGTCTTACGACGCAGTTCCCGTGGTTGTCCGTGCAACCCTTGCTGGGTGATTACAGCGCCGGCCTTGCCCATCTGCCGCGGCGCAGCGAGCGCAATCTCATCGCCTTTCTCGGCGGCACCATCGGCAATTTCACACCCGCCGAGAGCCACGATTTTCTCACCGAGTTGCGCGCCTTCATGGGGCCCGAAGATCGTTTGCTGCTCGGTGCCGACAGGGTCAAGCGGCCGGAAATCCTGCACGCTGCCTACAACGATTTTGCGGGCGTAACGGCTGAGTTCAATCGCAATGTACTGCGTGTCATCAATCGCGAACTGGGCGCGGATTTCGATCTCGAGCGTTTTGCGCACTATGCGTTTTTTAATCCGCTTGAATCCCAGATTGAAATGCATCTGGTGGCGCTGAGTGCACAGCGCGTGCATTTTGCCGCGACTGATGCGGTGCTCGAACTCGCCGAGGGCGACACCATTCAGACTGAGATAAGTCGTAAATTCACCCACGGGTCGCTGGAGGCGATGGTGTGCGGGGCCGGCTTCGCAATTGAACGACATTACGAAGCGCGCGCGCCGGCCTTTTCGTTGGTGCTGGCGCGACCGATGTGAGCAGCGCCAGCACGCTGCCGAACAACGAACGTGGCGGTTGGTTGCGCGAGGCAGAGGCGCGGCCGTCACCGAACTGCGATGCGCGGCCGGCGCCGCTGGCTATCGACCTGCTGGTCATACACGCCATCAGCCTGCCGCCCGGTGAGTTCGGTGGCCCTTACATCGAACAACTCTTTTCTAACCGTCTCGACGCAGCAGCCCACCCCTACTTTGCGGGTATCGACGGCCTGCGCGTGTCGGCCCATTTTTTGGTCCGGCGTGATGGTCGGCTGCTGCAGTTTGTCGACCTCTACGCGCGGGCCTGGCATGCCGGCGAATCAATGTGGCAAGGGCGTTCGCGTTGTAATGATTTTTCGATCGGCGTGGAACTTGAAGGTTGTGATGACCTGCCGTTCGAGCACGCGCAATATGTGCGGCTGACCGCACTGATAGAGTCGCTGTACGAGCGGCTGCCGGGCTTGAACAGCGCGCGACTGGTCGGACACAGCGATATTGCGCCGACACGCAAGACCGATCCCGGTCCGCATTTTGATTGGGCGCGACTGCGCGCGTCGCTGTCGCGATGAATTTCCTGCTCGCCTTGTCGGCCATCATCATCGAGTTCACCTTGAGTGGTTTGGTCAGCCTGCGCACACCCCATTGGAGCGGTGCGTGGGCGGCGCGTCTCGCCGGCCTGTGTGTCGGCGTGCGCCTGTACCGCGGGTGGCTGGGGGCGCTGCTCCTGATCGGACTGCCGGTGTTGGCCGTCGAACTGGTAGGCGACAGGTTGATGAGCTGGTCCCATCCGCTTTATTACCTGCTCAGCCTTGGCCTGCTGGTTTGGATGCTGGGGCCGACCGATCTCAATCGCGAGGTCGAGGAATATCGGCGCTCGTTGTATCTCAGCGGTGACGAACGGCTTGCCGCCACGCCGGCCTTCACCACGACCACGGCGGGTATTGATTTCGGCCCGCCGTCGGGCGATGCGCAGTTCGATGGGTGCCGCGCCGAACTCGCTGCGCTGGCCTTGTCGGCTGAGCGCGCGTGGTTTGCGCCGTTGTTCTGGTTTTTTGTCGCAGGCCCGGCGGGTGTCGTCGCTTACCGTCTGGTGGCCAGCCTTGAGCGCGCACCCCAGGTCGAGGCGAGTATGGCTGGACCGCTCGCCGCGATGCACGAAGCACTGGCTTTTATTCCGGCACGCATCACTGCCATCAACCTCGGCATCGCCGGCACTTTGGTGCCGGTGCTCGAAGCGGCACCTGCGGCGGGCGCTTTCCGTTGGGGTGCGAGTGCTGCGCTGGTCGCGCGCGCGGCGCTGGCCGCGACCGATTACGGGCGCGTGCATGACGATGTCAGCGTCGATGCGCAGCACTATCAGTTGCAGCACATGCGCGCCCTGGTGCGGCGTACGCTCAATGTCTGGATGGCGCTGTTGGCGATACTCGCGCTGAGCTGAACTTCGTGCAGGCGCTCACGGAGCGGGTTTTGTGCCGTCGAGAAAATCACGCACGCGCAGTGCGCGCTGCCCGTGCTGGTCGCAGACCAGCACCCCGTCCTGTGTATACCAGTCACCGAGTACGATGCGTCGACGTGCGCCGCCTTCGTATTGGTGAATAGCCGGACGGTGGGTGTGGCCGTGGATCAGCAACGGCACTTCAAAATGCTGCATCACTTGCGACACGGTCGATTCCTCGACATCCATGATGGCGTGGTCTTTGCGCTGCATCGATGCGAGTGTGGAACTGCGAGTGCGGTGGGCGATCCGCTGTCGCCAGGCAAGGGGCGTAGCAAGAAAAGCGCGGCGGGTCAGCGGATGGCGAACCACGCGCCGGAAGCGCTGATATTTGACGTCGCGCGTACACAGCAGATCGCCGTGGGTCAGCAGGGTCGGCGTACCGTCGAGTGAGATCACCGCATAGTCCGACAGCAGCCGTGCGCCGGTCGCCGCAACGAAACGTTCTCCGTAGAGGAAATCGCGGTTGCCATAGCCAACGTAGAGTTCAACACCCGCAGCGCTCAGCGCTGCGAGCGCTGCCAGCACCTGGCGGTTGGGCGGCGTGTCGTCGTCATCGCCGAGCCACACCTCGAACAGGTCGCCGAGGATATACAAAGCCCGCACGCGCTGCTGCGCAATGCGGGCAATGAACTCGAGGAACAGCGACAGTTGTGCCGGACGCGCGTTCGACAGATGCAGATCTGAGACGAACAGCGTCGTCATCGCGCCCGACACCGGGGGCTCAGGCGCTGACGACTTCCGCGCCGAGGATTTCCACTGGTTCAGACGGCACATCGCCATGCGGGCCGTGGGAACCGGTCTTGACCGCCTTGATCGCGCTGACGGTGTCCATGCCGTCGGTCACGCGGCCGAATACGCAATAACCCCAGCCGCTTGGCGTTGGGCTGGAGTGATTGAGGAAGTCATTGTCTTTGACGTTGATGAAGAACTGCGAGGAGGCCGAATGAGGGTCTGAGGTACGCGCCATGGCGATGGTGCCATTGTCGTTGGCGAGTCCGTTATTGGCTTCGTTCTTGATGGTGGCCAGGGTCGGCTTCTGCTTCATGTCGCGGTCCATACCGCCGCCCTGAATCATGAATCCATTGATGACGCGGTGGAAGATGGTGCCGGTGTAGTGACCACTCTCGACGTAGGCGATGAAGTTTTTGGTCGTTTCTGGCGCCGCGACGGCATCGAGTTCGAGCGTGATGTCGCCCATGTTGGTGGTGAGTTTGACAACTGGCATGCGGGTCTCCGGCGCTAGGCGCGGTCAGGAAGAGCTTTAAGATGTATGCCGCAGCGAAAGGCCTTGGCGTCGCACGCGCCAACTGGCACTGGCACGCAGGGCGTCATGGTGCCGGGAGCCATGCGCCCGTGCAAGCGCGTGGCTGAATCTTGCAGTGAGCCAGTTAAACGTCGTTTGACGCGCTGCGCGTGCGAGGAAACTCTGCGCGCGCATTGACCCGATGGGGAGGCGTGCGTATCATCGCCCCTCCCGTCGGGCAGGCATGGCTTTACGACGCCGGGGCATAGCGCAGTCTGGTAGCGCACCTGCTTTGGGAGCAGGGGGTCGGGGGTTCAAATCCCTCTGCCCCGACCATGTCGTCCGCATGCCGTGCACAGGAGAGTGCCACGGGGCGGGAGTTCAAGGTCGGACTGGATGATTGTGCTCAGGGCTCACCCATGCGCCTGTAGCTCATTCGGATAGAGCATCGGCCTTCTAAGCCGAGGGTAGCAGGTTCGAATCCTGCCAGGCGCGCCATATAGAGTGGCAAGCCGAAAGGGCGCAGCGGGCGGCGACGGCCGGGTGTGCAGTGCCTTTTCTGCTTAGTGCTTTTAATGGTGGACGTAGCTCAGTTGGTAGAGCACAGGATTGTGGCTTCTGTGGTCGTGGGTTCGATCCCCATCGTCCACCCCATTTAAGCATTTGCATCGGGCCGTTAGCTCAATTGGTAGAGCAGCTGACTCTTAATTAGTAGGTTGAAGGTTCAAGTCCTTCACGGCCCACCAAATTTCTTCCGCTTGATGTCTCAGGTCGGCGTACGCCACATACGCTGCCGGCGAGTTCATCTGTCAGTCTCACGGTAACGGTCCTCCCGCTTTGCGGTCGCCGCCGTGACAATAGCCACACTATCTTCTCCGATACGTACACGGATGACCGCGCCTCGCGCGCGACCCTGGTCTGTGCCGGGCTTGTCGCCGCCAATGCGGATGACGCGGTAGTGTTCGCGCAAGGTAGCGCGACTCGTATGCGCAGGCATCTCAGGCCGCGCCCGCCAGGCGCGGTGTCTCGACCAGACGTTGGCAGGCCGCAGTCGGCTCGGCACCGAGCTTGAGCAAGCGCGCGTACTGACGTGTCAGTTCCGCAGCTTCGTAAAGATAGGCCGTGAGTTCCTCGATATCGAGTCGCACGGCCAGCACGGCACGTGCCAGCAGTTCGGCGAGTGCGTCGCTAAGTGCTTCCGTCGACTCCGCATCCACCACAATACGGCTGACGGTGTTGGCGAAAGCCGCGCAGATCTGTAGACGTTCGCCATCGTCATTACAAGGCGGCAGATCGCCGCGCGACAGTGGACGCATGCCAGCCACAATCGCGTCAGACAGTTTCCAGCGCATGCCGATGCCAGCGCCGAGTTCGTGATAGGCCACGCCCAACACCGCACGTGATTCGGTTAATTCATCGCTGTGCAGGCGTGTCGCCCGCTCGATAGTCGCCGCGAATTCTTCCGGGAAATAGTGAATGGTCAGCGTGCGACCGAGCTGATTGAACAGGCCACACGTGAAGGCATCTGCACGATTGCTCACGCCACAGGCTGCAGCCAGCGCGCGCGCCAGCACGGCGCTGTGGAAAGATTGCAGCAGCGCTTCGCGCAACTCGACCGTGCCGAGTTCAAATTCGTTTTCGAGCAGGGCACTGGTCACGCACATGCGCACCTGTTCGATACCCAGCACCGTGATGGCGCGCGCCAGGGCGGTGATCTCGGTCTTGCCATAAAGCGCGGAATTGGCCATGGTCAGCACCCGCTGAGTGAGGGTGATGTCCTTGGCGATGATGTTGATCAGACGACTTGCCGGCGCTGTCGATTGGTCAGATGTGAGGTCCAGCAATTCGTTGATGTGCTGTGAGAGTGCGGAGAAACCACGTTTCACGCTCATGCGACGCATGAGGAAGTCGACGGTGCCGTGATCCGCGTGCAGCACCTCGTCGTGGCCGGCGCGCGGCAATCGAAACTGATCCAGTGCGTTCTTCATCGCCCGCGCGTGACGGTAACGCATCACCGGGTCGCGCGCCGAGGCATCTTTCAGCACCGTCAGAATCCGCTCGTCGAGCTCCATGCCCAACGCGTCACTGTCGATTGCGGTCTGGTTCAATATGGCTTCGATAATCGCGCCAGGTGAGGGTTGGTCGAAGCGGCGGCGACCAGTCAGCATTTCAAAGAAGATGCTGGCGAGCGTAAACACATCGGAGTGTGAGCCGCCAGGCAGATGAGCGAACGGTTCGGGTGCCATGTAGCGCAGCGTGCCGGTGACTTCTTCCGCCGGCTGTGTGTGGCGCAACACCGACAAGCCGAAGTCCGTGACCTTGGGCACGCCGTCACGCGTCAAGAGAATATTACCCGGGCTGAGATCGCGATGGACGACGTCGTTTTCGTGCAGATACGCAACCCCGGCTAGAATCTGACTCATCATCACCACCGCATCCGCGAAGGGGACGGCACCGCTGCGGTCGATGCGCGCGCGCAGTGATTCACCTTCGATTAACTCAAACACCAGATAGCTCATGCGATGGTAGATACCGATATCGTGCAAGGTGACGATATTGGGGTGTTGTAGACGGCTGACAACGCGGGCTTCGCCGGCAAGTACGCCATCGTTGTCGGTTGCGCTCGGCTTGAGCAGCTTAAGCGCGACATGGCGGTCGAGTTCGCTGTCGTGTGCCAACAGCACCACGCCTTCGCCGCCTTTGCCGAGCACGCGTTCTATGCCGTAGCGTCCAATGCGTTCCGGCAGTACTTGTTTGCGGGGTGTTGCCACAGGGTCTCCATCTACCTGTTTGTCAGGCGTGGAGCGGCCGCTGGCGGTAGTTTCTTTAGGCCGCTGACACGGCCACAGTCATTAATGCAGGTGAGGTTTGGTCTGGCCAGTGCCGGGTGTTGCACCCGCGTGCGGGAGATTGAGCGGCGCGACGCTGGCGTGGTGCAGCACCATACGCCAGCCCTCGGCCAGGCGCCGGTATACATTGGTGGCCAGCACCGGCGGCGCAACGAAGTTCGTGCCAGGTACCCGAATGTTTTCTTCGAGCAGATGAATTCGCAGCGTGTCGTCGCCGCTTACGATGAGTCCGCGCAAGATAAAGGCACGCGGCATGCTGTCGGTGAAAATCTGACGCCAACTGTCGCGGATCTCGGCAATTCCGCTCAGGCGTGGCCCGCCCGGATGGATGCACACCACCGAGGCATCGTCCGCCCACACCCGCATCATGTCGTCCAGCCGGCCAACGCTGAAGGCGGCGTAAAAGGCCTCTTCAGCGTCTTCGGAAGTGGTGAGCACGGCGCTGGCGGGGCGCGGGCCGTCAGGGTTGGGCGGCTGCCGGAGCGACACCGGCGGTCGGCGGAGTGGGGGCCGGATAACCTGCCTGATTCAGCGCGCTGTCGATGGCGGAGCGGTTGTAACCGGACAGTACTGTTGTGCCAATCACCAGCGTCGGCACCGACATGTTGCCGGACTTGGCTTTCAATTCGTCCTGGTTGGCGCTGTTGTCCTCGACGTTTTTCTCGTTGACCGGCACACCACGATTGTTGAGCGCATTGCGCACCAGGTCGCAACCGTCACAGTTCGGCACGGTGTAGAGGAAGACGGGATTGTCGGCGGCAATCTCAGCCGCGGTCTTGGCCTTGTTGGGCGACACGCCAGTCAGTTTCTTGTCTCCGGTCTTGGTGGTACCTGGCAGGCACTTGTCGCGGAACGAACTATTGCCCTCGGCATCGACGCACTCGACCACGGTAACCACCGCCAACGCCGGCAAGGCGAGCAGTGAAAGCAGCAGGGCGCATCCGGACATGAAGTTTTTCATCAAACGTATCTCCCTCTAAGTAAAGAAATTTCGCCCGCGGCCCGAACGTGCCCGAGTATAGCAGCCGGGTTCGTCCGGTGGCCTCTACAAGGGCTATCAAGTCGCCATGCCTGCTCCTATAATACCGGCCCACAGCGATCGCCGCCGCTTCTGGCTGGGTCCGCGTGGCCCGCTTCCCGGTAACAAAGTGTCGGCAACGGCCGCTATGGACTTCTCAGTCGTGACCGTCGCCGCGACCGGTGTCCCAGGAAGGGCGAAAGTGGCGGAATCGGTAGACGCGCTGGTTTTAGGTACCAGTGGGGCAACCCGTGAGAGTTCGAGTCTCTCCTTTCGCACCAATTTTGCAACGTAGTGTTTTACGCCGCCGGCGCGCGCAAGCCCGCTCGTGGTATCGGCATGCTTATCGGCAATTTGCTTCAAATGCACACATCTGTAGAAAAAACGACCACCCTCGAGCGCCGTCTGACCGTCGAGATCCCTGAAGACCGCATTGCAGGCGAAGTGCAGACGCGGCTCGACAAATTGACCAAGAGCGCGCGCATTCCCGGCTTTCGCCAGGGCAAAGCCCCGGCCAAGGTTGTCCGGCAGCAGTTCGGTGCGCGCGTGCGTGACGAAGTAGTCGGCGAAATCCTGCAGAGCAGCTTCGGCGAGGCCATGAACAAGGAAGACCTGCGGCCAGCCGGTCAGCCCGCCATCGAAAAGGTCGAGAGCTCGGTTGGAAGTGGCTTGAATTACACTGCGGTGTTCGAAGTCTTCCCGCAGTTTGAACTTGCGCCGCTCGAAGCATTGCAGGTGGTCCGTCGTACCTGTGAGATTGGCGACGCCGATGTCGATGCCATGATCGAAAAGCTGCGCGAGCAGAACAAGGAATGGCTGGCCGTTGAGCGTCCGTCGGCTGACGGAGACCAGCTCTCGATTGATTTCCTCGGCACTATCGAAGGCGTGCCTTTCGAGGGCGGCAAGGGTGAGAATTTCACCATCCAGCTCGGCAGCGGCATGATGATTGAAGGCTTCGAGGCTGGTTTGATTGCTAAGGCGGCGGGTGACAAGGCGGTGCTCGACCTGCGTTTCCCTGACGAATACCGCAATACGGAATTGGCCGGCAAACCCGTGCGCTTCGACATCACGGTGAACAAGGTTTCGGAATCACTGCTGCCCGAGCTGACCGATGAATTTATCTCCAAGTTCGGTGTCAAGGAAGGCGGCGCTGATGCGTTCCGCACTGAGGTGCGACAGAACATGGAGAAAGAACGCGAGCGCGCCCTGCGTCAGCAGTTCACGTCCGAAGTCATGGACAAGGTCGCAACGGCAAACGAATTTGAATTGCCGAGCAATCTGGTGCAGTCCGAAGCGCAACGCTTGCGCCAGCAGGTGGCACGCGAAATGGCGATGCGCGGACTGAATCCGAGCAATGCCATTGCCGAATTTGAGAACTCGGTCCAGGCTCAGGCGCACAAGCGAGTCAAGCTTGGCTTGGTGATGGCCGAGATTGTTAAACAGGCGCAACTAAAGGCCGATCCAGCCAAAGTGCACCAGACCATCGAAGGCATGGCCGCGAGCTACGAAGATCCGGCAGCGGTGGTCAAGTGGTATTACGAGAATCCGCAGCAGTTGCAGCAGATCGAGGGCATGTGCCTGGAAGACGAGGCAGTCAACTGGATTGCCAGCCGCGCACAGTTGAGTGAGCAGGCTGTCACGTTTGACGCCTTGATGAATCCGGTGCAGACTGACAACACGACCGAGGCAAGTACCTGATGTCGATAGAACATTCCGATTTTCGCATGCAGGCCAGCAGCCCGCGGGCGCTCAATCTCGTGCCGATGGTGGTCGAGCAGTCGGCACGCGGTGAGCGTGCCTACGACATCTATTCGCGACTCCTCAAGGAGCGTGTG
>CAMCBY010000091.1 GCA_945873015.1 Klebsiella pneumoniae | reverse complement strand
CAGGGCCCCGTCGGTGAGCTGCGCGGTCATGCGCCCGAGGGCGCTGTAGCCATGGGGCAGTCGTTGGGTGACCAGTGCGCCAAAATGACCCACGGTGAAGTCCGGCTTCGCGGATGCGCGCACCAGCGCATAGTCGGAGGCATTGTTGTGCAGGCCGGCTTCGATGTTGTGCGCGACGTCGACATAAAAATCGAGGCTGGTTTGTGACCAGCCATACGAACCGTCATAGCGCACCGCGAAAGGTCGGCTGCGGACCTTGGTGCTGAGCGCCGGGATACGCACACCAGACGCGGCGGTCGCAATCATGGTGCTGAACAGCCGGTCCTGCACACCGAGGGTATAACTGTGTTTGTAGCGCCCGAGGTTGAGCAACTGGCGTTTGAAGTTCAGGCCATAGAACGTGCCCGAACCCTCGATATCGAAGATACCGCTCTGCACGCCTTCGACGTCGACTTCCGAATGTACATAAAAACCGGTCAGCCAGCCCTTCAGCTGGTAGATCGGCAGCATGTAGGAGCTGGCGTATTGCAGCACGTTCTCGGCATTTTCCGGCGAGGTCGTGACGGTGCCTTGCAGCACATCGTCATGGCGGGTGAGATTGTTGTACTGCCCGCCCATGGTCAGACGGGTACGGCCAGTGCCGGCATTGTTGCCTGCCACTGAATCAGCGCTCGCCCGCGGCCCTTCGCTCTCACTACCAATGTTGTTGATTTGCGCGAACACCGACCACGGCTTTTCTTCCGCGACTTTCAGCACCGCGTCGAGCGTATCGGGGGTTTCTTCGCTTTCGCGGAAATTGACTTGCAGTTTCTTGGACGGATGTTCGTTGGCGACCGCCAGTGCGCGCGACACCTCCTGGGTGTTCGGCACCTCGCCGGACTTCAGCGCGCGCACACTGCGCTGCACCGACTCTGGCTTGACGTACTTGGCGCCCTCGACCACGACCTTGTCTATCGGCAGCGCCACTATCTTGATAGTGACCAGACCATCGACGATTTCCTGCGCTGGCAGGACGGCGCGGTAGAAACGAAAGCCGCTGCTCGCGAGGACCGCATTGACGGCGTCCTTGGCGGCGTAGAGCGGTTCAAGCCCGTCGTATTCGCCGACAAAAGGCGCCAACGCCTCACCGGCGGCAGCACCGATGGGGTTGTCGCCGTCGACCTTGAAGGTTTTGACCACGATTTTGAAAGGTGGGGCGTCTTCCGCATGCGCGGCCTCTCCCCCACACGCCGCAATGGCGCACGCGAATAGGAATGCTCTTAGCACTCGTCCCCCAACAGCCCAAACCCCGAGCTTTTCTGCAGGTAACTTAAATCGTTTTATCAACGATGTACATGACTAATGGAAGGTCTGATTAAGGCCATTTTCCGTGCGGACCTGCCATCGGGTTCGCTTCGTAGGTGTCTGTGCATCAGGCGCCAGCGGGCACCTGACGGTTTTCATCGTCCTGCGTTGCAGGCGACTGTGGTCTTGGCGCGACGTGAACTAATCCATCTGTAATAGCCGGCGCCGGACCAAATACAGATTGGTCAGCGCACAGGTCACCAGCAGACGGTGAGTGTTCTTCGCCAAGCCCCGATAACGCGTCTTGGCAAAGCCGAACACTTGTTTGATGACCAGAAACGGATGTTCGACACGAGCCCGTATACGCGACTTCTCCCGATTGCGCACTCGCTCGGCTTCATCGACATGGGTGCGATGCCGCCAGCGGCGATTGGTCAGGTCTTGCGCTTGCGGCGCATGGGCTTGGATGACGTCCGTTCGGCCCATATAGGCCGCATCGCCCCATACCTGCCGCTCCTTCCCGTGCAATAAATCGCCGATGCATCGAGAGTCATGCACATTGCCCGGGGTCGCCACCACCGAGTGAATAAGCTTGGTCTCGCTATCCACTCCAATGTGCGCTTTCATGCCGAAATACCACAGATTGCCCTTCTTGCCCGAGCGCATCTACGGGTCACGCCGCTGGTCTTTGTTCTTCAACGATTGCGGGGCCGTGAGCACCGTCGCATCGACGATAGTGCCCAGGCCAATCTTCAAACCCTGGCCATCAAGATGCTCCAGGACAAACGTGAACATCGCCTCGCCAAGCCGATGACGCTCAAGCAGATGGCGGAATTTACACAGCGTCGTCTCGTCCGGAGCCGGGGCTTCGCTCAAGTCCAAGCCAACGAAGCGGCGCATCGCATCGGAGTCGTACAAAGCGTCTTCTGCCGCAGGATCTGACAGATTGAACCACTGCTGCAGGAAATACACCCGCACCATCAACTCCAAGGGGCGAGGTGGCCGACCGTTGCCGGCCACCGGATAGAACGGCTCAACCAAGGCACACACTTTCGCCCACGGCACCACGCGGTCCATCTCACTCAGGAACTGCGACCGACGCGTAGTCTTGGCGTACTTCTGGAATCCTTCTCCCAGGCTCAGTTGCTTGCTCATCTCGCCCTACTCTTGAATAGTGAACTCAAGAGCCAAGATCACCGACTTAATCAGAAGTTCCTAATATCAAGCCACTCCACGATCAGGGGGCGGCTTTGCAACGCACCACCGGCATCGTTCGATGCGTCTTCAGGTGTCGGGATTGGAATGCAGCACCCCTGCGGCGCGCAGCGCTTCGATACGCGCCGCGTCGTAACCGAGCACCTCCGACAGTACCGCCTCGTTATGTTCCCCAAGGTAGGCGGCGTCGAGTGGCTGGTTATGCTCAAAGCCCGAGAAGCGCAGCGGCATGCCCGGCATCAGCACTTCGCCAAGCTTGGCGTCCTTCACCACCCGCACCGTGCCCCGCTCGCGCATGTGCGGATGATTGGCGACCTGGCCAATACGCAGCACTGGCGCGCAGGGCACGCGCTCGGCCTGCAGCGCGGCGAGAATGGCGTCGTCTCCGCTCTGGCGGTCGCACCATTCCTGCAGGATGGCGATGACCTCGCCGGCGTGGGCGACGCGCCTGGCGTTATCGTTGTATCGCTCGTCGTCGATGAGGTCCGGTCGGCCTATCGCACGGCACAGGCCTGGCCATTGCGGCTGCAGGGCGATAATGCACACGTAACCTTCGCGGGTCTTGAACAGGCCGAGCGGACACACCGCAAAGTGCTGGCTGCCGGCACGGGTCGGCTCAACTTCACCGTTGGTGATGCTGTAGAGGTGGATGTTGAGCTCGTGATAGCCGGTATAGGCGTCGAGCAGCGAGATATCGAGGTATTGACCTTCGCCACCGCGCTCGCGGTGCAGCAACGCAAAACCGATCGCGGCCGCCGCATGCACCCCGGTCGAGATATCGCCCATGCTGACCATCGGGAAGGACGGCGGGCCGTTGGGGTCGCCGATCATGCCCATCACCCCGCTATAGGCCTGCGCGATGTAATCAAAGCCCGGCAGGGAAGCCAGCGGTCCGGTCTGGCCAAACGCCGAGATCGAACACATCACCACCCGTGGGTTGATCTTGTGCACTTCTTCCCACGAGAAACCCATGCGCCCTATCACGCCGGGCGCGAAGTTCTCGATGAATACGTCGGCGGTCTTGAGAAGCTCGGTAAGAATGGCGCGCCCTTCGGGCGTCTTGGCATTCAGGCAGATGCTGCGCTTGCCACGATTTTGCTGAGTGAAATACGCGCTGCGGCCGTTCTTGTGGGCGGGCAGTGCGCGGGAGATGTCGCCGAGCGGCGGAAATTCGACCTTGATGACCTCGGCCCCCATCTCCGCCATCAAGCGCGACGCGGTCGGCCCGGCCAGCACATGGGTCATGTCCAGCACCCGGTAACCATTGAGTATGTGTTTGGGCAGCGCAGCCATTGTTTCCCTCCCCCTAGGACGCCTACAGAATGTCGATCAGACAGGACCGCCGGCGCGCGAGCGCCGGTGGCGATGGCACGATTCAGCGCGCTTCCACACGCGAACGCAGCAATTCGCGGCGTTCCGTGCGTTCGTATTTGCGTGCCGGCGTGTTGACTATCTCGCTGAGTTCGCCGGCACCACGCCCGGCGGCGACACGTTCCGCCGACACCGCCCCGTAGGCGGTCGAGCGCTGCTGCGGGATACGCTGGCAGGCTTCAATCATGACCATCATTTCTTCCGGCGAGGTTTCCTGACCGTGACTCGCGCCGGCGGCGCGAGTGATGCTCTCGTTCATGAGTGTGCCGCCGAGATCATTGGCGCCGGCGTTGAGGCAGGCTTTCACACCCTCATGCCCCATCTTCACCCACGAGGTCTGCACATTGGTGATGTGCGGATAGAGCGTCAGACGCGCCACTGCGTGCATGAGTACACATTCGCGGAAGGTCGGCCCCTTGCGCGCACGCCCTTTCAGATACAGCGGCGCTTCCATGTGCACGAACGGTAGTGGCACAAATTCGGTGAAGCCGCCGGTCTCGCGTTGCAAGTCACGCACGCGCAGCAGGTGACGGGCCCAGTGTTCAAGCCGGTCGACATGGCCGTACATGATGGTCGAAGTGGTGCGGAAACCGACCTCATGGGCGGCACGCATCACTTCCAGCCACTGCGCCGTATTGATTTTGTCGGGGCAGATTATCGCCCGCACTTCGTCGTCGAGGATCTCGCCGGCCGTGCCGGGCAAGGTGCCGAGGCCGGCATTCTTCAGACGCTGCAGGTATTCGCGCAACGGCAGCTTCAGGGTCGCTGCGCCCTGCCACACTTCCAGCGGCGAGAAGGCGTGGATGTGCATATCAGGCGCAGCGTCTTTCACCGCCTGCAAGATGGCGAGATACGTGTCGCCGGTGTACTGCGGATGAATGCCGCCCTGCATACACACTTCGGTCGCACCACGCTGCCAGGCTTCGACCACACGGCGCTGAATCTCGCTGTGATCGAGGTCATAAGGCGAGCCGCGCAGATTCTCCGACAACTTGCCCTTCGAGAACGCGCAGAACTGGCATTTGAAATAACAGACGTTGGTGTAATTGATATTGCGGTTGACGACAAAACTGACAATGTCGCCATTCTCGGCGCGTCGCAGTCGGTCGGCGGCCTGGCAGACCGCGCTGAAATCGTCACCGCGGGCGCGGAACAGGCGCGTAATTTCACTTTCCTGCAAAAGCTGGCCGGCTTCGCTGCGCGCGAGGATAGCCGCGATGTCACTCGAAACCTGGGCCGGGCGCTGCGTAATCGCCGCCACAATCGCCGCGGGTGGAGTCATGTCCTCGCCCGGCGACCACTCATCGGTACGCGGATACCCATCGGCATCGATCATCTGCAGCAACGGCGTCTCGAAACGTGCCGCCACCCATGACTCCGGGCCGCGCAGATACTGCGGATAGATGGTCAGGCGCTCGTGCAGGAATTTGCCGGCCGCGGCGGTATCGGCGGCCAGTTGTTCGAGATGGGGCCAGGGTGCTTCGGGATTGACATGGTCGGGCGTCAACGGCGACACACCACCCCAGTCGTTGATGCCGGCCGCAATCAAATCGGGCAGCGCGCCGGGGCTTAAGTTGGGCGGCGCCTGCAGACTCATATGCGCGCCAAAAATCAAACGCGCGACCGCCAGCGTCCACAGCATATCGTCCAGATCGGGCTCGGGCGCGTCGTGCATCTTGGTATCGGGTTTGGCCCGAAAATTCTGCACGATAATTTCTTGTATATGTCCGAACTCGGCATGCACCGCGCGCAACGCCAGCAAGGCCTCGATGCGTTCGCGACGGGTCTCGCCGATGCCAATCAGAATGCCGCTGGTAAAGGGGATACGCGCGCGCCCGGCGTTGCGCAGAGTCTCGAGACGCACTGCGGGGCGTTTGTCCGGCGAGCCATGATGGGGCATACCCTTCGCGCACAGCCGCTCGGAAGCTGACTCGAGCATGATGCCCATGCTCGGCGAAACCTCACGCAGCATCTCGCATTCCGCCAGCGACATCGTGCCGGGATTCATGTGCGGCAACAGACCAGTCTCGCTGAACACCGCTTCGGCCGCCGCGCGCAGATATTCGAGTGTCGAAGCAAATCCCATCCGCGCGAGCGCGTCGCGGGCGGTCTTGTAGCGCAGTTCCGGACGCTCACCCAAGGTGAACAGCGCTTCTTTGCAGCCCTGTCGCTGCCCTTCACGCGCCAGCGCCACCACGGCCTCGATGCTCATGTAGGGTTCGGCCAGACGTTTGGGTGCCTGCGCGAAGGTGCAGTAATGGCACACGTCCCGGCACAACTGGGTCAGCGGAATAAAAATCTTGCGTGAGTAGGTCACGCCATTGGCAAAACCCTGATCGCGCAGACGCGCGGCGCTCGCCATGAGGGCGGGCAAATCAGTGCAATCGGCCAGCAACAGAGACTGGCTGTCGTCCAGCGACTGACCAGCCTCCGCCGCCGCGAGTATCGAAGCTATCGCATTCATGACTTACAACAACCGTGAAGCGGCGGCGATGTCACTTAAGTCGCGCGCACTGGTGTGACGAGGCATGACGCGGCGCGCGATGCCGCTGTCACATAGATAGGCCAGGGTCTCGGTCTCGCTGTCGTAGGTCAGCAAGGTCTGCAGATCCATGGGATTGTCGATATCGAGTGCGAGTCCCGGCAGCAACGCGACCTGCGCAGTGATGCCGGCATCCTGCGCTGCTTGCCGATGTTTGGCGAAACTGCCGGTACCGAAAGCGAACGATATGGCATCGACCGGGCTGACTGCGAGCGCATTGGTGCCGTCGTGTTCACGATCCGGTACCAGCGTCACCGCCGGTCCGCCACGATGGGTCAACAGCACTTCGTCGATTTCACGACCGCTGACCAACGGCACGTCGCCGGGGATCATCAACATGCCGCGCTGGCCGTGGGTGGCGAGCCACTCTCCGGCTTGCGCGATCGCACTCGACAGATCGTTTGCGTTGTCTTCCAGAAACAGACCACCGACCCGTTCCACGCTGTAACGTGCACGCACTTCGCGCGACACCACCAGCACGCCCGCCACACGGCGACTCTCGGCGATGGCGCGCAGCACATCGTTCAACATGGCCTGTGCCAAGGACTCACGCTCAGCCGCCGACAGCAGCGGTGCCAGTCGCGTCTTCGCATTGGAGAAACGTTTGACAGGAACCACGACCCACATGGCGGCTTCAGAATGATCTCAGAAACTCGAGCGCAGTGTGCGCCAGATTGACCCTATCGTCCAGCGTCACCATGACGCTCGGCGCGCTGATTACACGCAGTGATTGCGTGGCTATTTGTGCGCTCAAATGGCGGTCGGATTCATCGAGAATGAAGCCATCAAGCAGCTCGCCAAAGTGGCTCGCGACCGCGCTCGCTGATTGCGGCAGCGCCAGTTCTTCCATGATTTTGGCGGTCGGTCCTTTGATGGCCAGACCCGCCACTATCGGTGACACCGCAATCACGGGTGCGGCACAGGCGTGCAAGGCCGCACGGACTCCGGGCACCGCGAGTATCGGGTCGATACTCAGGAACGGATTGGACGGACAGATGATGACACCACGCAATTGCGGGTCAGCCAGCGCTTCGAGTACACCGGCTGCGGGCCGCGCACTTTCCGCACCCGCAAAACTGAAACCGCGTACGCGCGGCGCGCATCGTTCGCGCACAAAATAATGTTGAAAGGCCAAAGTCTCGCTATCGCAGTGCACCAGCGTGCGCACCGGCTGATCGCTCATCGGCAGCACACGGTGGCGGATGCCGAGCGCGCCATAGAGTTCTGCCGTCACCGCCGACAGACTCGCGCCGGCACGCAGTCGCAGGCTGCGCTGCAGATGCACAGACAAATCACGGTCGCCGAGACGGAACCAGCTTTCACCGCCCAACTCAGCGAGCGCATCGAGACACTGCCACGTTTCGCCGACGCGTCCCCACCCCGTTTCTGGATTGTTCAAGCCCGCCAGCGTATACATCAATGTATCGAGGTCCGGTGCGATGTGCAGGCCGAGATGCTCGAAATCGTCACCGGTATTGACCACCAGCGTGAGTTCTTCGGGGGTCAACAAATGGCTCAGGCCAAGCGCGAGTTTGGCGCCGCCAACACCGCCACTCAGGGCGAGATAACGCGCCATACTCAGTTGAACAGGTCGTCGGCGGGCGGGCGGATGATGTCGGCGGCCCGCCCGTGGTGTGCATCGACCGCAAAACCGTGCACCACCGCGACCGGTGTGCGCTCGATGGATTCACCCATGATCAATGTCGCCATCGCCGCGATGGAATCGGCGCGGTTGATCATGGTGACCTTGAGTTCGCGGCCAAACATGTCGTGCTGCCCGCGCCTGTCGTCCAATACTTCAATACCGGCGCAGCCGATGGCGCCGCCGATAGTGCCGAGGCGCCAGGGTCGGTTCATGCTGTCGCAGACGATGACACCGAGATGACACCCGGCTGCCGCGCTCAGGGCCTGCTGCAAACGCTCGGCTGACGCATCCGGGTCTAGCGGCAACAGCAAGGCCTGCTCGCCGCCCTCGTGTTCGACGTTCGACTGATCGATGCCGGCATTGGCGCCGACATGGCCAAGCTTATGCCGCACGATAATAACCCCCGGCTTGCGCCGCATGACATGCGCCGCTTCGTCGAGAATCAACTGCGCCATGCGCGGGTCCTTGTCGGTCGCACTCGCAAGTTCAAGCGCCGCCGCGCCGGGCGTGACGCTCGCTATCGGAATCAGGCGGCCTTCGGACTTCGACACGATCTTTTGTGCCACCACCACGATGTCGCCGGCACTGAACCGCACACCATCATCGGCGGCGGCCTTGAGGATGATGGCGGCAAGGTCGTCGTCGCGCGCGATCA
Organism: Klebsiella pneumoniae; assembly: GCA_945873015.1. GTDB lineage: Bacteria > Pseudomonadota > Gammaproteobacteria > JADJYF01. Next base: position 2,321 of record CAMCBY010000091.1, on the reverse strand, counting down.
ATGGGATGCGCGACAAGGTTGTCAGCGAGATATGAGGCATAGACAGTCCGAAGCTGAGGTGGCAACGCGCCGCGCAGGTGCACAGGTTCGGCGCATGGTCCCGGCCGTGCCGGGCGGGCTAATGTAACCGCGAAGAGCGGCGCGCGCGCAAGCCTTGTGCGCGTCTCGCACACACCCCGTTCGGCAATTACACCCCCGGAACGAATCGAGTACTATTCGGCGCTTTGCTGGCCGATGCTCATGCCCCGCCGATTGGGGGTATCGCAGGCCATTCCCGAGTTGCAGCGGAGGTCGTACGTGTCACTCAAAATCGGGGTATTTCAGATCCTGCCCGATCGCCGCGGCGACCCTGCGATTGTCGCCAAGGCCGCCGAGGATCTGGGCTTCCATTCCTACTGGGTGCCTGAACACGCGATCATGCCGATGTCGTTTGCATCGGATTACGTCGGCGACCCAGGCAACCCGCCGCCGGATTATCTGTGGCAGATGCCGGACCCGTGGGTGGCGCTGACACGCGCCGCCACCACCACCCGTAGCATCAGGCTCGGCAGCGGTATCTGTCTCGTTCCGGAACACAATCCACTGATCCTCGCCAAGCAGGTCGCATCGGTCGATCACTATAGTTACGGCCGCGTGCAATTCGGCATCGGCGCCGGCTGGAACCGCGAAGAATCGGAAATTCTCGGCGTCGATTTCGATCACCGCTGGACGCAGACCCGCGAGTGCGTGGAAGTGATGCGCAAGTTGTGGCGCGAAGACGCGCCCGCCCACAGCGGTCGTTATTACAAGTTTCCGCCTCTGCGCTCCTACCCGAAACCCGAACAGCCGGCCGGCCCACCGGTGATGTTCGGCAGCTCAGGCTCAGCGCGCGTATTCAAACGCGTCGTCGAGTGGGGCGAGGGCTGGATTCCGGTGATGTCTTCGCTAGACGAATTTGCAGCCGGTTGCCGCGCACTGGACGCCGCCTGCACGAGCGCGGGTCGCGATCGCCGCAGCGTGCATGTGGCACCCTTCGCGCTCGAAGGACTGTATCGCACCGCCGCCGAGCGCGATCAGGTAGCCGCGGCCGGAGCCGACGAACTGATCATCTGGATAAAAGCGCGAGAACTGGACGACATCCTCGATGAGCTGAAACAGCTCGCCGAGGAATTGCTCGACACACAGGGCGATACGCGCACGCCCGACGACGACGACTGAAACACCCGGTCGCGCGCAGACGCGGCCAACAACAAAAACGATGACGCGGGTGGGCGCGCCGCAGGCGAACCCTCCCGTCATACACACGAATCTTTAGACGACGGAGGTCTACGCATCATGGGTATGCTCGACGGCAAAGTGATATTGGTGACTGGCGGTGGACGTGGCATTGGCCGCGACTTTTCTCTGGCAATGGCGGCCGCTGGCGCCAAAGTGGTGGTGAACGATCTCGGTGCCAGCACCGACGGCACCGACATCGAAGGCACACCTGCCAAGGAAGTGGTGCGCGAAATCGAAGCCATGGGTGGCCAGGCGGTTGCCAACTTCGGCAGCGTCGCGCGTTATGAAGACGCGCAGGCGATGGTGGCCGACGCGATCAGCAATTTCGGCCAGCTTGACGGCGTGATCAATAACGCCGGCATCCTGCGCGATCGCATGTTCCACAAGATGAGCCTCGAGGAATGGCACGCCGTGATCGACGTGCACCTGCACGGCACCTTCTACGTCAGCCGCGCGGCCGCCGACCATTTCCGCGAACGCAATACCGGCGCCTTTGTGCACATGACCTCGACTTCGGGCCTCATCGGCAACTTCGGCCAAGCCAATTACGCTGCCGCCAAACTCGGCATCGCTGCGCTGTCGAAGAGCATCGCGCTCGATCTCGGTCGTAATGGCGTGCGTTCCAACTGCATCGCACCGTTTGCCTGGACACGCATGATCGGCACCATTCCGATCACTGACGAAGTGCAGCGCCAGCGCGTTGAGCGCCTGAAAGAAATGACCCCGGCCAAGATTGCGCCGATGGCGGTTTATCTGCTGTCTGACGCCGCCAAAGAGGTCAGCGGCCAGATTTTCGCAGTGCGTAATAACGAAATCTTCCTCATGAGCCAGCATCGGCCCAAACGCTCCATGCACCGTGGTGACGGCTGGACGGCCGAAACCATCGCTGAGCATGCGATCCCGGCATTGAAGTCGGACTTCTACGCGCTCGACCGTTCGCAGGACGTGTGGCCCTGGGATCCGGTGTAAATCGCGCGCGCTCAGTCGGCCATGAATTTTTCCATGCAGGCCTCGACACTGGCCGCTGTGCCCGCGGTCCTGGGCGGCATCGACGCCTTGTTTCG